>DATLGK010000067.1:0-6001 GCA_035540475.1 Sphingomicrobium sp. | reverse complement strand
AGAGCCCGGCACCCTGATCCAATATTTCAAGGACGACGCGACCGCCTTCAACGCGCAGAAGCGCGGCACGATCAGCGGCAAGGGCGTGATCAACAACCGTATTTCCGAGCATGTCTTCACGGCGCTGTCGGCGATCGGCGTTCCCACGCACTTCATCCGCCGCCTCAACATGCGCGAGCAGCTGATCCGCCAGGTCGAGATCATCCCGATCGAGGTGGTGGTGCGCAACGTCGCCGCGGGTTCGCTTTCGAAGCGCCTCGGCATCGAGGAAGGCACCCAGCTGCCGCGCACGATCATCGAATATTATTACAAGGACGATGCGCTCGGCGATCCGATGATCGCAGATGAGCATATCGCCTGCTTCGGCTGGGCGACCCAGGACGAGATGAACGACATCGCCGACATGGCGATCCGGGTGAACGACTTCCTCTCGGGCATGTTCGCGGCGATCGGCATCCGCCTCATCGACTTCAAGCTCGAGTTCGGCCGCGTCTGGGACGGCGATTATGCGCGCGTCATCCTCGCCGACGAGATCAGCCCCGACGGCTGCCGGCTGTGGGACATCAAGACCAGCCAGAAGCTCGACAAGGACCGCTTCCGCCAGGATCTGGGCGGGGTCGAGGAAGCCTATCAAGAGGTGGCGCGCCGCCTCGGCCTGCTCCAGCCCGAGGACGAAAGCGCGGTCCTCGACTTCGACCAGCACCGCAAGAAGCGGGGGCGGTAGCTACCCTCCGCGTAGCGAAGCAATCCAGCTGGATTGCTTCGTCGCTGCGCTCCTCGCAATGACGGCCTCGTGAGCATCAACCGCGCCCGCGTCGTCACCATGAATGCCGCTCTCGGCCCGCTCGATTACCGCGTGCCGGACGGCATGACGGTCGAGCCCGGCTCGATCGTCATTGCCCCGCTCGGGCCGCGCCAGCTGCTCGGCGTGGTCTGGGAGCCGGAACGGCTTCGGACCGAGGAGGTCGGCGACAACCGCCTCCGCCCCCTCGCCCGCTTGCTCGACGTGCCGCCGATCGCCGCGCCGCTGCGCCGCCTTTGCGAGTGGACCGCCGATTATTATTTGGCCCCGCTCGCCGCGGTGCTGCGGATGGTTGTCCCCTCCTCCGCCGCGCTCGACGGGCCGCGGCAACTGACCGAATACAGGCCCACCGGCCGCCTTCCCGAGCGCCTGACCCCGCAGCGCGAGAAAGCGCTGGCCGCGCTCGAAGGCCGCCAGGGCACCATCCGCGAGCTCGCCGACCATGCCGGGGTCAGCGATTCCGTCCTGCGCGGCCTGGTCAATGGCGGAGCGCTCGAAGCGGTGGCCGTGGACGCCGACCGGCCGCTCCCCCGCCCGAACTCCTATTATGCCCCGCCCCACCTCAATGACGACCAGCGCGCCGCCGCGGCGAGCCTGTCGGCCGCAATTGGGCGCGGCTTCGACCCGGTTCTGCTCGACGGAGTCACCGGCTCGGGGAAGACCGAAGTCTATTTCGAGGCGATCGCGGAGTGCCTGCGCCAGGGCAGGCAGGCACTCGTCCTGCTCCCCGAGATCGCGCTGACCGAGCCCTTTTTGAAGCGTTTCGAGGCGCGCTTCGGCTGCGCGCCGGTCGCCTGGCATTCGGACCTGCGCTCGTCGCAGCGCCGCCGCGCCTGGCGCGGGATCGCCAGCGGCGAGGCCGCGGTCACGGTGGGCGCGCGCTCGGCCCTGTTCCTCCCCTATCCGAACCTCGGCCTGATCGTCGTCGATGAAGCGCATGAGCCGAGCTTCAAGCAGGAAGACGGGGTCCAGTATCACGCCCGCGACACCGCAGTGATGCGGGCGAAGTTCGAGGACATTCCGGTCATTCTCTCTTCCGCGACGCCGGCAATCGAGAGCCGGCATATGGTGGAGATTGGCCGTTACCGGGAGGTCAGCCTGCCGCAGCGCTTTGCGGGCGCGAGCCTACCGGACATTCGCGCGATCGATCTCACCCAGGACCCACCGCCGCGCGGCCGTTGGCTGGCTCCGCAGCTGGTCAGCGAGATCGAGGCCAATCTCGAGCGCGAAGAGCAGTCCCTGCTGTTCCTCAATCGCCGCGGCTTCGCCCCGCTGACCCTGTGCCGCCACTGCGGCCACCGCTTCCAATGCCCGAATTGCACCGCCTGGATGGTCGAGCACCGCCTGATGCATCGCTTGGCCTGTCACCATTGCGGCCATGTGATGCCGCCGCCCAAGGCCTGCCCCGAATGCGGGGAGGAAGACAGCCTCGTCGCCTGCGGCCCCGGCGTCGAGCGGATTGCCGACGAGGTGGCCGAGCTGTTCCCCGAAGCGCGAACCGCGATCGTCACTTCCGACACCATCTGGTCGCCGCTGCGTGCCGCCGAGTTCGTCGGGGCGATGGAGGCCGGCGCGATCGACATCGTCGTCGGCACCCAGCTCGTCACCAAGGGCTATCATTTCCCCAACTTGACGCTGGTCGGCGTGGTCGATGCCGATCTCGGCCTTGCCGGCGGCGACCTGCGCGCGGCTGAGCGGAGCTTCCAGCAGATCCAGCAAGTCGCCGGCCGCGCCGGCCGCGGCGACAAGCCGGGTCGCGTCTATGTCCAAACCCATGACCCCGAGGCGCCCGTGATCGCCGCGCTCGTCTCGGGCGACGCGGCCGGCTTCTATGCGGCCGAAACCGAGGCGCGGCAGGGGGCGGCGATGCCGCCCTTCGGCCGCCTCGCTGCGATCGTCGTCTCGGCCGAGGACCAGGGGGAGGCGGAAAGCGTCGCGCGCCGCATCGGCCACGCCGCCCCAAAGGTCGAGGGCATGGCCGTGTTCGGCCCCGCCCCCGCCCCGCTGGCCATGCTGCGCGGCCGCCACCGCCAGCGTCTGCTGGTCCACGCCGCCCGCGCGCTCGACGTCCAGGACGTGATCCGCGACTGGCTCGCCGCGGTCGAATGGGGCGCGAAGGTCCGCGTCAGCGTCGACGTCGATCCGTACAGCTTCCTTTAGGGCGCATCGCTCCCGATCCTGCGCCGCCGCACCCACCACGGCGCGACCAGCTGGCCGCGCCGGATCGCGAGACGCAACAGCCACAGGCCGAACAATGCCGCGACGACCATTGCGATGGGCGAGGCCTCTAGCCCGAAGGCGTCGCCGGTGAGCAGCGGCGGACCCGAAAGCTGCGCCTCGACCAGCCCCTCAGCCTCGATGCCCGAGACCGGAATGTCGTAGACCTGGCCCTGGGTGAAATTCCACGCGGCATGGAGGCCGATCGGCATCCACAGGCTTCGGGTCAGCATATAGGCGGCGCCAAGCAGCATCCCTGCCTCGAGCGCGATTCCGAAGGCCGCGATTGCGCTGGAATGCGGGTTGGCGAGATGCGCGGCGCCGAACAGCGCCGAGGTCAGCACCAGCGCCGCCCAGCTGCCGCCGAACTCCTCGATCCAGCGGAACAGGATTCCCCGGAACACGATCTCCTCCGAGATCGCGGGGAAGATCGCCGTGCTGACCAGCGCCGCCAGAAGCGTGTTCGCACTGCCGAGGCCGACGATCCGGTACACTCCGGCAATCGCGGCGACGATGACGATCAGGGAGAAGATCGCGGCGCCGCCGAACAGGCCCAGCGCAAGCGGACGAAGCGAGCCCTTCAGCCGCAGCTCGTCCCGCGGCGCTTCGCCGAGGTGGCGCACGACAAGCTTGTAGGCGGCGACCAGCAGGATCGCGGCGACCAGGTCGACCGTCATTTCCGCCGAGAAGCCGGGGAGAGCCGGCACCAGCTGGCTGATCGGAAGCGCGAGCCCGATCGCCACGATCACCGCGGCAAGGGCAATGACCAGGCAAACCAGCGGGAAGTCGATGATCCGCCGCGAGCGCACTTCCCCGACGATGGCGGACTCTTCCATCCCGTCACCTAGATACGCCGCTCGGCGGCGCGCAAGCCGCTAATCGAGCAGCGGCAATTGCGGGGAGGGTTCGGTCAGGCCTTCCGCGTCGAGCAGCTTCCGCTTGCGCTCGAGGCCGCCGGCATAGCCGCCGAGCGACCCGTCGCTGCGGATCACGCGGTGGCAGGGGATCAGGACCGCGACATGATTGTCGCCATTGGCGGTGCCGACCGCGCGCACCGCGCTGGGCTGGCCGATCGCCGCCGCGATCTCGGCATAGCTGCGGGTCTCACCGGGCGGGATTTTCCGAAGCTCCTGCCAGACCTTCTCCTGGAAAGCCGTTCCGGCGACATCGATCGGCAGTTCGGGAGCCGCCAGCGGCCGCTCGATTGCCGCGAGCGCGCCTTCGACCAGCGCTTTCAGCCCGCCCTCATCCTCGACGATCGTGGCCTTGGGGAACAGCCGGCGAAGCGAGGCTTCGCTGTCGTCGAACGTTAGGCGGCAAATCCCCTTCGACGTGGCAGCGATCAGCATCCGCCCGAGCGGACTGTCGAACGTCGTCCAGCGGATCGTCTCGCCGCGCCCGCCGTCGCGCCACGCCGAGGGGGTCATGCCCAGCCGTTCCTTGGCGTCGCTGTAAAAGCCGCTCGGCCCCGCATAGCCGGCCTCGTAGACGGCGTCGGTCACCCGCCCTTTCTGCTTGAGCGCGCTCTCAGCCCGCTGGTTGCGGATCGCCCTTGCATATTCCGCCGGCGACACGCCGAGGTCGCGCTTGAACAGCCGCTGGAAATGGTGCGGCGCATAGCCGACCGCCGCGGCGATTTCGGCAAGGCTCGGCGCCTCATCCGCTATCTCGATGATCCTGACTGCCTTAGCGACCGCGTCGCGGTCGCGGCCGACCTCGTCGGGCCGGCAACGCAGGCAAGCGCGATAGCCGGCCGCACGCGCCTCTTCGGCCGAGGCGAAGAATTCGACATGCTCGCGCTTGGGTCGCCGCGCCGGGCAGCTCGGCTTGCAATAGATGCCGGTCGTTTTGACCGCGCCGACCACGCGGCTGTCCCAGCTGCGATCGCGACGCATGAAGGCCGCCCATGCAGTCTCGGGGTCGAGGCGGGTGACGGTCGCCATGTCTTCAGCTGTACGCTCCCTGTGACGGCGTGCAACGCTGGCCATGATCAGTTCCTTTCGATTCGCGCCGAGAAGCAGCCGCGCACGGCATTGTGGGCGTGGATGGATTGGATCCGCGCATCGGCGAACAGCCTGAGGATCCCGGCCTCCGCCTCTCCGGGCTGCGCGAGAAGCGCGTCGACCATCATGCCCGCGGAATCGAACCCGCGCAGGGACAGGACGCGCGTGCCGAACACCGGCGGGAGTTCGTCTTCAAAGTCGGCAGCCTCCGCCGCGCCTTCCCTCACGAAGATCGCGTGGCTGGCACGATAGGGGCCGGCGACGTTGTGGCTGACATGGTTGAGCAGCAGGACATGCTCGCCGATCTCGCGGTCGACGAGGCTGACGCGGCACGGGAAGCTCGGCTTCTGCGTGACCCTCATCCGCACCATGCCGCGCTCGGCGAGTTCGTCGTCGGAAAGGCCGTAAAACGGGCGGTAGGGCGCGGGATCGAGTCCGCGGATTCGATAGGCCATGGTTGAAATCTCACCTTTGCTGCGCACGCCGTTTGCCGCATCCCGCCGGCCATGGCTTCCGTTCCCTTGCGTTCAAACGAATGGACATTCCACCCGGGCGACCTCGGCAGCGAGGATGTTCAGGCGCTGCTCGCTTTCCACTTCGAGCAGATGCGCTCGAGTTCGCCGCCCGAGGCGTGCCACGTGCTCGCGCTCGAAGGCCTGCGCGATCCCCGCGTGACCTTCTGGTCGGCGCGCGAGGGCGACAGGCTGGTCGGCGTCGGCGCGCTGAAGGCGCTCGCGGCGGACCACGGCGAAGTGAAATCGATGCGCACCGCGCCGGAGGCGCTCGGCCGCGGCGTCGGCAGGGCGATGCTTCACCACATCGTCGCCGAGGCCCGCCGCCGCGGCTATGCGCGCCTCAGCCTCGAGACCGGCAGCACGCAGCCTTTCGCCGCAGCGCTGCGGCTCTATGAGAGCGAGGGATTCGTCCCTTGCGGCCCGTTCGGCGATTACGACGCCACGCCCTTCACGCGATTCTTTAC
>DATLGK010000066.1:0-7526 GCA_035540475.1 Sphingomicrobium sp. | reverse complement strand
GGCAAGGACGGGCTGGTGCACGTTTCCGAGATCAAGAACGAGCGGGTCGAGAATGTCCGCGACGTCCTCAGCGAAGGCCAGGAGGTCAAGGTCAAGCTGCTCGAGGTCGACCAGCGCGGCAAGGTCCGCCTGTCGATGCGCCTGGTCGACCAGGAAACCGGCGAGGAGCTGCCCGACACCCGCCCGCCGAGGGAGCCCCGTGAAGGCGGCGACCGCGGACCGAGGGGTGACCGCGGCGACCGCCACCGCGGCGGCGGCCGTGACCGGGACCGCGGCCCGCGGAGGGATCGCGGCGAGCGCGGTGAGCGTGGCGAACGCGGCGGCGACCGCGAACGCGGCGACCGCGACCGCAACCGTGACCGTGGCGAGCGCCGCGAGCGCGACGGCGAGAAGGAAGGCGGCGAGCCCAAGTTCGCCCCGGCTTTCCTGACGGGGGATGACGCGGACTGATCAAAACGGTCCGTTCTGAAAACCAGAGGCCCCGCGAGCGATCGCGGGGCCTTTTTCATTCGTGCCGCCCGGACGCGCTCTTTTTCTCCCGCAAATTCAAGGCTAAGGTCGCTTGCTTCACCGGCAGGGGGCAGATCATGGCCAGGTGGTTCGCGGCATTGGCCGCAGTGTCTTTTTCCGTCTCGGCACAGGCGGGGCTCGCGCAGGGCGCAAAAACATCGGCGGAGCTGCAGCTCGCCAAACAGGCCGAGAAACTGAAGCCCGGCGAATGGGTGTGGGCGCCGCAGATCGCCAAGACGGGCCCGGTGCTGGTCTATGTCGACCTCGGCCGGCAGCGCGCGACGGTCTACCGCAACGGCGTGAGGATCGCCGTTTCGACCATTTCCTCGGGCAAGGAGGGCCATGCGACGCCGACCGGCGTGTTCACCATCCTCCAGAAGAACAAGGATCACCGGTCGAGCACCTATGACAATGCGCCGATGCCCTACATGCAGCGGCTGACCTGGAAAGGCGTCGCGCTGCATGCCGGCAACTTGCCCGGGTATCCCGCCAGCCACGGCTGCGTCCGGCTGCCGATGGAATTTGCCAGGAAGCTGTTCGAAATCACGCCCATGGGCGGGACCGTGGTCATCGCCGGCGGGCACGAGGACCCGATCAAGCGGCCGCCGGCCGGCGTGCTTGCCCCGGCGCTTGCCGGGGTGACCGCCGCCCCGTCGAGCGTGCTGACACGCGAGGGCGAGTTCACCTGGATGCCGGAGGCGAGCCCGGCGGGACCGGTGTCGATCATCATTTCGACCGGCGACCAGCAGGTCGTGGTGCTGCGCAACGGGATCGAGATCGGCCGCGCCCACGCCGTGGTGCAGCAGCCGACGACCGACTCCCAGGTGATGACGCTGACCGGCGGCAAGCGCCCGCAGTGGATCCAGGTCGGCGTGTCCGACCTCGCCAGCGGGCCGGCGGAGATCATATCGACGCAGCAGGTCGAGGAGATGCGCCTGCCGCCGGCCTTCGTCACCGCCATGCGGGCGATGATCGGGCCGGGAACGACGGTGCTGGTGACGCGCGCGCCGGTCGATGCGACTTCGACCGGCGTGCAGACGACGGTGATGGACGCCGACGACGGATCGGCGAGCGAGCGCCCCTAGCCGGCCTTGCCCGCGTCCTTGATCGCGCGGTCGATCAGCCTGGCCGAACGGGGCCGACCTTCGGCGGCGACGCGGCGGCGGTAGCGGGCGAGGCGGCTGGCGAGGTCGGCATCGGGCGTCTCGCCCGGCGGCACGGGAGGATCGGGCTTGTCCACGCACCCTATCTAAGGTCGGCGGCCCTGCGCTTGCATAGGTAACTTCCCCTAGGGGCGCGGCGGCTCTCGCTTTTTCCGGCAGCTTGCTATGGAAGGCCGATGGACCGGCCGCTCAACAGTGTCGATGCGGAAGCGCATCTCCGCTCGATCCTGGCCACGGTCCCCGACGCTATGGTGGTGATCGACGAGGTTGGCACGATACTCTCGTTCAGCGCCGCGGCGGAGCGGATGTTCGGCTATTTAGAGGCCGACATCGCGGGCAAGAACGTCAAGCTGCTGATGAGCAACCCGCACCGGGCGCGGCACGACGATTACCTGCGGCGATATTTGCAGACCGGCGAGCGGAAGATTATCGGCATAGGGCGCGTCACCAGCGCCCTGCACCGTGACGGCAGCACCTTCCCGATCGAACTTTCCGTCGGCGAGGCGTGGATCGGCGAGCACCGTATCTTCACCGGCTTCATTCGCGACCTCACCGACCGCCAGGCCGCCGAGCTCAGGCTCCAGGACCTGCAGGCGGAGCTCGCCCATGTCGGCCGCGTCAGCGAAATGGGGACGCTCGCCTCCGCGCTTGCCCACGAGCTCAACCAGCCGCTGACCGCCGTCGCCAATTATTGCGAAGGGGCGCGCGACCTCCTCGAGGGCAACGCTGGCCCCGAGGAACTGGCGATTGTCCGCGAAGCCCTCGACGACGCCGCCCAGCAGGCGGTGCGCGCCGGCCAGATCGTCCGCCGCCTGCGCGACTTCATGAGCCACGGCGAAAGCGAGCGCCGGCCCGAAAGCCTGCAGAAGCTGGTCAGCGAAGCCAATGCGCTGGCGCTGGTCGGATCGCGCGAGCACGGCATCGATGTCCAGCTAGAACTCGACGCGGACGCGGACATCGTGTTCGTCGACCGAATCCAGGTCCAGCAGGTGCTGGTGAACCTGATCCGCAACGCCATTGACGCGATGCTCGAAAGCGATCGCCGCTGCCTGATGATCCGGAGCAGCGGCCGCGGCGCGATGGTCGAAGTCAGCGTGACCGACACCGGCTCGGGCATCGCCGAAGCGATCGCGCCGCAACTGTTCCAGCCTTTCGTCACGTCCAAGCAAAGCGGCATGGGCATCGGTCTGTCGATCTGCCGCACCATTGTCGAAGCGCATAGCGGACGCATCTGGGTTGAAACCCCCGACCACGGTGGCACGGCCTTTCACTTCACGCTGCCAGCGGAGATGCAAGCAGAATGAGCGACGATTTCCGGCTTGTTCACCTGGTCGACGACGATGAAGCCATCCAGCGGTCGGCCGGGTTCATGCTCAAAACGTCCGGCTTCCGCGTCGCCACTTACGAAAGCGGCGTCGAATTGCTGAAGGTTGCGACGTCGCTTGAGCCCGGATGCATCCTGCTCGACATCCGAATGCCGGGACTGGACGGGCTTCAGGTGCAAAGCGCGCTTCAGGAGAAGGGCGTCACTCTGCCGGTGATCATCATGACCGGCCATGGCGACGTCAGCCTCGCGGTGCAGGCAATGAAGGCAGGGGCGGTCGATTTCATCGAAAAGCCCTTCGAAAAGGCAGTGCTGCTATCGGCCATCGAAAACGGCATCCATAGGCTCCAGCGGGTCTCCGCCGCGGGCAGCCGCGCGGAGGAGGCCAAGGTGCGCCTGCAGGCCCTCACGCCGCGCGAGCGCGACGTCCTCGACGGCCTCGCTCAAGGCCTCCCCAACAAGACGATCGCGTACGATCTCGGGATCAGCCCGCGGACGGTCGAGATTCACCGGGCGAACCTGATGACCAAGCTCGGCGTGCGCAGCCTGTCGGAAGCCCTGCGCATCGCCTTCGCCGCGCAAGAACAGCCGTGAGGAGGCTGGCTGCAGCGGCCTTCCTGCTTCTGCTCGCCACCTGCGGATCGCCGCAGGGGCCAAGCGACACGCTATTCCTGTCCAACGAGACGGGAGGAGTCGCGGTGATCGACGCCGCGTCGGGCAAGATCGAGGGCGAGCTCCGCACCGGGGCGCGGCCGCGCGGCATTGAGTTCTCACCGGACGGCCGGACTCTCTACGTCGCGGCGAGCAACGCCAATCGCCTCGAGGCATGGGATGTCGCTTCGCGCCGCCTTGTCCGGACCTACGGCTCGGGCCCGGATCCCGAGCGGTTCGCCATCAGTCCCGACGGCCAGATGGCCTATATCGCCAACGAAGATCATGCCGCCGTATCCTTCCTCGACCTCAAAAGCGGCCGGATCACGCGCGAAGTGTCCGTCGGCCCCGAGCCGGAAGGCATGGGTGTCAGCCCGGACGGCACGCTGGTCGTCGCGACATCGGAAGTCGCCAACCTCGCCCATTTCATCGACGCGGCGAGCGGGCGGATCCTCGGCGAACAGCCGGTCGGCAGCCGTCCCCGCTTCGTTCTGTTCCTGAAGGGCGGCCGCGAAGTCTGGGTATCATCGGAGCAGCGCGGAACGATCAGCGTGTTCGACGCCGGAACGCGCGAGCGCCTGCGCACCATCGACCTCACCCGGCATTTCGACATCGACGAGCCGGTCCAGGCGGTCGAGATGCGGGCCACGGCGGACGGCAGCCGGGTCTATGTCGCCATGGGCCGCGCCAACCGGGTCGCCGAGATCGACGCCGCGTCGGGCGAAGTGCTGCGGTGGTTCGCAACCGGCTTCAGAACCTGGGGGATCGGCCTGTCGCCGGACGACAAGTGGCTTTACGCGGCGAGCGGACTGGACGGGACATTGACGGTGATCGACCTTGGCCGCGGCAAGGTCGCGCGCAAGGTCAAAGTCGGCGGGAAGCCGTGGGGCGTTCTGGCCGCGCCCAGGTGACGCGCTTCGCCGCGATCGTCGCGTCGGCGGCGCTGCTCGCGTCGTGCGACCTCGTCCCTCGCCGCACGCTGACGGCCTGCGCCGACCCCAACAACCTCCCCTTCTCGAACCGCGCCGGCGAGGGGTTCGAGAACAAGCTCGCGGAAATGATCGCGTCCGACCTCAAGGCGCAGCTTCGCTACGTCTGGTGGGCGCAGCGGCGCGGCTATGTGCGAAATACGCTGAATGAGCGGCAATGCGACTTCTGGCCGGGCATCGGCAGCAACGTCGACATGGCCTCGACCAGCCGGCCCTATTACCGCTCGTCCTACCAGTTCGTCAGCCGCGCCGATACGCCGCTTGCCGGACTGACGCTCGACGATCCGCGGCTCAAGACCGTGCGCATCGGCGTCCAGCTGGTCGGCGATGATGCGAGCAACACGCCGCCGGCGCATGCCCTCGCCGCCCGCGGAATCGTCGGCAACGTTCGCGGCTACACCGTCTATGGCGATTATGCGAAGCCCAACCCGGCTTCGGAGATCGTTCGCGCAGTGGAGCGCGGCGAGGTCGAAGTCGCGCTCGTCTGGGGCCCGCTTGCCGGTTTCTTCGCCGCGCGATCGGGCGTGCCGCTGCGGCTCGAACCAGTCACCCCCTGGTTCGCCGACCATCGCTGGCCGATGCAGTTCGACGTCTCAGTCGGCGTGCGCAAGGACAATCAGAAGCTCCTCAAGGACATCGACCGGGTGCTGCAGCGCCGATCAACCGAGATCGCGGCGCTGCTCGACGCTTATCACGTGCCTCGGGTCGACGAGGAGTGAGGGGTACACCCTGCGGACGGCGGCCGCTCGCTTCGCTCGCGAGCCTCGGCTTCGGCCATCCCCCGGATGGCCTCCAGGCGAGCCTTGTCCTCGCCATGCCCCCGGCATGGCTGCGGGCAAGGCTGGTGGAGCTGAGGGGAATCGAACCCCTGACCTCTGCAGTGCGATTGCAGCGCTCTCCCATCTGAGCTACAGCCCCGCGCCGTCCAGCCAGGCGGCGGCCCGATGGGCTCGGGCCGCGTGGGAAGCGGCTCCCTAGCTGCGAATTCCGCCCCTTGCAATCGCCTGTCCCGCCTCAGCGTCGGCTTGCCGTTTTCGGCGATTCCGCAGCGTCCACGGCAGGAACGGCTGTTGCTCGCCGTTCGTTACTTTCCCGGGTTCGATGGCCGGCTCTGCCGCCGGCCCAATCTTGCACTGAAGGAGGGAACAATGGCTTACGACCGCTATGATCGTGACGAGCGTTCGCGCTGGTCCGACGAGCGCGCCGAGCGCGGCTGGCGCGAGCGCGACCCGGGCCGCCGGCATGAGCGCGACGAGCGCGGCTTCTTCGAACGCGCCGGCGACGAGATCGCCTCCTGGTTCGGGGACGACGACGCCGAGCGCCGCCGCCACCAGGATCGCATCCGCGATGAGCGTGAGCACGGCTGGAGCGGCCGCGGTTACCAGCGCGGCAGCTGGCGCGATGACGATCGCGAGCGCGGGTTCGGCCGCAGCAGCGAGCGCGACGACAATCCTCGCTGGCGCCGCGAACTGTGGGGCGGCGGTGAAAGCCCGCGTTCGCCGGAGCGCGATTACGGTCGGCCCAGCGACGAGGGTCGTTCGTACCGGCCGATGACCGGCGACTATGGCCGCGGCGAGCGTGAATCCGGCCACGGCTTCGCTGGCGGCGGGTTCGGACGCGGCGAAAGCCGCTCCGGCGGGTTTGACCGGTTCGGAGGCTATGACCGCTCCGAAACGCCTTACGGCCGCGACGATTATCGCCGCACCAGCTTCGCCGGCTCGCGCAAGGACGACCGCGATTTCGACCCCCACTATCGCAGCTGGCGCGAGCAGCATTTGAGCGAGCTCGACCGCGATTATGACGAATATCGCCGCGAGAACCGCTCGCGCTTCGAAAGCGAATTCGGAAGCTGGCGGGAACGCCGGCAGCAGAAGCGCGCGCTGCTCGGCCAGATCCGCGAGGATATGGAAGTCGTCAGCAGGGATGACGAGCGGATCGGCACCGTCGAGCGCATCGCCGGCGACCGCATCATCCTCGCCAAGTCCGATCCCGAAAGCGGCGGTGTCCACCATTCGCTGAGCTGCTCCGACATCGACCGGGTCGAGGGCGACCGCGTTATCCTCGACTGCTCGGCCGAGGAGGCGCGGCGGCGCTGGCGCGACGAAAGCCGCAGCCGCGCCTTGTTCGAGCGCGAGGACCAGGGCGAGATGGGGCCGCGCATGCTCGACCGCAGCTTCGAGGGCACCTACCGCTAGCCGCGGTAGCAAGCTGAGCCTCCACGTGAGCGGAGGCTGATCCGGGCCCGGCCGGGCCGTCCCCTTCCCGGCCGGGCCCTTTTCTATGCGCCCGGGCCGACCTAAGCGGCATTGCGAAGGAGATCGCGATGGCCAGAGCCTGGCACCTCAAGAGCCGCCCCCAGGGCATGCCGACGAACGACAATTTCGAGCTCAAGGAGATCGCGCTGCCGCCGCTCGAAGAGGGCCAACTGCGCGTGCGCAACACATGGCTTTCGGTCGACCCCTACATGCGCGGCCGCATGAACGACGTGAAAAGCTATGTCCCGCCGTTCCAGATCGGCGAGCCGATGGAAGGCGGCGCGGTCGGCGAGGTGGTCGAGAGCCGCGCCGACGGCTTTGCTCCTGGCGACCTCGTGCAGCACATGGGCGGATGGCGCGACGAAGCCGTGGTCGCGGCACGCACCGTGCACAAGCTTCCTGACATGGGGGCCGAGCCGCAGCGCTTCCTCGGCGTGCTCGGCGTGACCGGTGCGACGGCCTATTTCGGGCTGCTCGACGCCGCCGAGGCGAAGGAGGGCGACGTCGTCTTCGTCTCTGCCGCCGCCGGCTGAGCCGATCACGCGCATGCCCTTGGCCTTGGCGATCTGGACGACCACCGAGCCCACCGCGCCGGCGGCGCCGACAAATGCGAGTTCGTCCGCTCGCTCGGCGC
>DATLGK010000065.1:0-11005 GCA_035540475.1 Sphingomicrobium sp. | reverse complement strand
GGCCGAGCTCGAGCAGTGGCAATTCGATCATTTCCTGGTGCAGCCGATGGACTGCGCCGAGCGCGAGGTTGCGGTCGAGGCGGCGGTGGCGCTGGCGATGGAGCGGCCGAAGTGGCGCCTGACGCTCCAGGCCCACAAGGTGGTGGGGCTGGCCTAACTACTCGGACGTATTGGCGGGCGCGGCATCGCTCGCGCTGTTGGAGGCGGGGCGCGGCCGCGGAGTGGACGTTGCGGGCCTCGGCGCCGCCTTGCTGCGCGGCGCGGCGGCCGCATTGTTCTGCGGGGCGTCGGCCTCGAGCTCGTTATATTCGATGTCGGCGGCCATGTTGGCGTCGGCGCCGGTCACCGCGTCGATCGCGGTCACATCGTTCGACACGATATTTTCGGCCGTCAGATTCTCATCGACGTTCTGGGTGTTGTCGGCCTGGTCGTTGTTGCCGCAGCCGGAAAGGCCGATCGTAGCGGCGAGGGCGGCGGCGAGGGCAAGCGTCGAACGCATCGAAAATCGCTCCAGCGCAAAAAAGAGGCTGCCGGACTACCGGCAGCCTCCCGAAAAGCCAACGCCCCCGCGAATCGCGGAGGCGGCTGGATTACATCGCGTTGTTGGTCGTCGCGTTCGCGTCCGCGGTGTTGTCCACCACGGTGACGTTGTCCGCGCTGACGTTGAGGTCAGTCGCGTTCATGTCGGTCGCGTTGAGGTCGGTCGTCGCATTCATGTCGACGGTGTTGAGATCCGTCTCATTCATGGTGTTGTTGGCGTTGTCGTTGCTGCTGCAAGCGGCAACCGCCAGGGCCGCGCCAGCGACCAGGATAAGAGCACGCATTCAAGACTCCCTATTTATTGCGATCTGCAGGGGTTTCCCCCGGCGCAAATCGCGCGGACAATAGTCTGAAGCGGGACACTGCATCAAGACTCTTTGCACGGCCGTACCAAAGCCCTGACAAAAGACGAAAAGTTCCGCTTCAAGGCGGCATCAACCCGCGCCATCGGAATTTGTTTCCCAAGTTCGGCGAGGCTGGTGACCCCATATTCGGCAATTCCGCACGGGACGATGCCCGAGAAGTGCGTGAGGTCCGGGGCGACGTTGAGCGAAAGGCCGTGGAGGGTCACCCAGCGCTTCACGCGGACGCCGATCGCGCCGATTTTTTTCTCGTCCTGGCCTTCACCGACCCAGATGCCGATGCGCCCCTCGGCGCGGTGCGCGGCAACCCCGAGGTCGCCGAGCGTGTCGATCATCCATTGTTCGAGGCTGTGGACGAAGCGCCGGATGTCGCGTCCGCGCTTGTCGATATCGAGCATCAGATAGGCAATGCGCTGGCCCGGCCCATGATAGGTGTAGCGCCCGCCGCGACCGGCCTCGAACACCGGAAAATCGAGCGGGTTGAAGAGCTCGGCGGGGTCGGCGCTGGTCCCAGCGGTGAACAGAGGGGGATGCTCGAGCAGCCAGACGCATTCGCGCTCCGAGCCATCGCGGACGGCCGCGGCCCGCGCCTCCATGAAGCTCAGCGCCTCGGCGTAGGGGACGGGGGCGTCGCTCACCCGCCATTCGATGTCGTCGACCGTCTCGCTCACGCGCGGTCAAATGGCGGCGGCCGCCTGCCGCCGCAAGCGCGTTGCAAGCGCGGCGCGGGCTTCGCATAAGCATCGCAGCAAGCAGCTGAAGGGGCCGCAATGGGTAAAGTGTCGATTTCCGCCGCCTGGGAAGGCGCCAAGCAGGTGTTGGCGACCGACGGCAGGCTGCTCGTGCCCGTGGCGCTCGCTTTGTTCGTGCTCCCCGGCCTTGTGCTCGATCTTGCGGTGCCTGATGCCCCGCCGGGCAAGTTGCCGCCGGCAGGGCTGTGGATCGCGGTCGCCTGCCTCGCCTTCCTGGTCTCGCTTGCCGGCCAGCTGGCCGTGATCC
Organism: Sphingomicrobium sp.; assembly: GCA_035540475.1. Taxonomy (GTDB): domain Bacteria; phylum Pseudomonadota; class Alphaproteobacteria; order Sphingomonadales; family Sphingomonadaceae; genus Sphingomicrobium. Next base: position 9,104 of record DATLGK010000065.1, on the reverse strand, counting down.
GGCTGGCGATGGGCCCGGCGATCAGCGTCGGGGAAGGAATCGCCCACGGGATGCGGCGGGTACTCCCTTATGTCGGTGCCGTGCTCATGTGGATGCTGCCGTTCGTGCTTATCGCCGGTCTTCTGGTTAGCCGCATCGCCGCCGATCCCCAGAGCCCGTCGCCGGGGGCATCGCTCGGCCTCCTGCTGCTGACCGCCGTCGGCCTGTTCGCGGCGATGCGGCTGATGCTCGCCTCGCCAGTAGCGAGCGCCGAACGCGTCGGGCCGGTCGCGATCCTCGCCCGCAGCTGGCGTCTTACGCGCGGCAATTGGTGGCGGATGTTCGGATTTTTCGTGATGTTCCTGATCGGCGCGTTCGTGCTGCTCATCGCGGTGCAGGCGGTGTTCGGGCTGCTGGTCAGCCTGTTCACCGACGTCACGCCCAAGTCGCTCGGCTGGTTCCTGGTGCGCATTGTCGCGCAGCTGCTGAGCGCAATGCTTTCGACAATTTTCTTCGTGATGCTGGCGCGGATCTACCTGCAGGTCTCGGGACGCGGCGAGCCGCAGGTCAGCGTGCCGAGCAGCAACTGAACAACTACGCGCCTCGCTCGGCGAGCAGCGGCACGTGCGGCGCGCAGTCGGCGGGCAGGATTCCGCTGAGGCGCGGGTCGGGGAAGCGCTCGACCGCGCGTTTGTAGGGCGTGAAACCGGCGCGGCGGTAGGCGGACAGCGCCGCCGGATGGTCGAGCGTGCAGGTGTGGACGTGGACCCGCTCGACGCCGGGACGCCAGGCGCGGTGCACCGCCTCGGCGAGCAGCCAGCGGCCGTGGCCGAGGCCGGCAAGCTCGGGGACCAGGCCGACGAAGGCGAGCTCGCACTCGCCGGCCGTGCGGAAATCGAGCTCCAGCATGCCGACCTCGCGGCCGTTGCCGTCGACCACCGCGAACAGCTCGACCCTGGCGTCGCCGATGATCGCCAGAAGCGCGGCATCGTCGAGGATCAGGCGCGAGAACCACAGCCATGGGGCGCCGACTCGTCGGAACAGGCCGCGATATTGTTCGGCCTGCGGGCGGTCGATGCGCTGCAGGCCGAGGGTAGAAGCCGGCACGGGGTCGGCGGGCGGCTCGGTCATTTCGAGATAAGTGACGACCGCCGCGAGCTCGGTCGAGGGGAGGGGCTCGGCGTTCACCCGCCCTACTTCCACTTCGCAAGCGGCGGCAGGCTCATGAGGATCGCGTCGACGTTGCCGCCGGTCTTGAGCCCGAACAAGGTGCCGCGGTCGTAGAGGAGGTTGAACTCGACGTAGCGGCCGCGGAACTCGAGCAGACGCTCGATGTCGGCCTCGTCGAACGGCGTCGCCATGCGCTTGCGGACGATCTGCGGCACGATGTCGAGGAAGGCTTCGCCGACCTCGCGCGTGAAGGCGAAGTGGGCGTCGAAATGGTCTTCGAGATAATCGTAGAAAATGCCGCCTACGCCGCGCGCGACGCCGCGGTGGGGAAGCCAGAAATATTCCTCGGCCCATTTGGAGAAGCGCGGATAGAAGGTCGGGTCGTGCTTGGCGCAGGCGGCGCGGAAGCGCGCGTGGAAGGCTTCGGTGTCCTCGGCATAGGGGATCGCCGGGTTGAGGTCGGCGCCGCCGCCGAACCAGCGCTTCGTCGTCGCGAGGAAGCGGGTGTTCATGTGCACCGCGGGGACGTGCGGGTTGGCCATGTGCGCGACGAGGCTGATCCCGGTGGCGAAGAAGCGCGGGTCGCCCTCGGCGCCGGGGATGTTTTTGGCAAACTCGGGGCTAAACTCGCCGCCGACGGTCGAGACGTTGACCCCGACCTTCTCGAACACCTTGCCGGCCATCTGGCCGCGCACTCCGCCGCCGCCGGCAGCGCCGCTGTGGTCGGTCCGCTCCCACGGGGTGAAGGCGAAGCGCGCCTCCGAGCCCGCCTCGCGCTCGATCTCCTCGAACGCGGCGCAGATGCGGTCGCGCAGCGATTCGAACCAGTCCCGGGCGGCCTGTTGCTGGTCGTCGAGCTCGATCATCCCGCTCAGAAAGCCCTCCGCTGCGCGGACACCAGCATGCGCAGGAGCATCGCGATCGGCCGCGGTACGCCGACCTTGCCTTCGAGCCACAGGCTGACCGCCGAGCGGGACACGCCGATCGCCTGGGCGAGGTCGTTCTGGGTCCGGTAGCCGAGGCTACGCATCGCCGCGCGCAGCTCGTCGGGCGACATGGAAGCGAGGCGCTCGTCCATCGGCCTTAGCCGGCGCCTCTAGATGGCATCATGGCCGCGGTCTCCGGTGCGGATGCGGATCGCCTGGTCGACGTCGATCACGAAAATCTTCCCATCGCCGATCCGGCCGGTGCGCGCGGCATTCTCGATCGCCTCGATGACATTTTCGGCGAGGCTGTCCTCGACCACCACCTCGACCTTCACCTTGGGCAGGAAGTCGATCACATATTCGGCGCCGCGGTAGAGCTCGGTATGGCCCTTCTGGCGGCCGAAGCCCTTGACCTCGGCGACAGTGATCCCGCTGACCCCGACCTCGTGCAGCGCGTCCTTCACGTCGTCGAGCTTGAACGGCTTGATGATCGCTTCGATCTTTTTCACGCTTGGATCACCTCGACAGATTCGAGGATTTCCATAGCTTCGGCGCGCGGCCTCCACCATCCCGCATCGCCGCGGGTGCGGCGGCGTCAGGCGCCTGGCGGAAGGAACCGGCCGACGATGTCGCGGGCAAGGCGAACCGGCCGCAGGCTCGCCGCATCGAGGCAGCACCAGCTGCTCTTGATCTCGCTCAGAACCTCCTCACCGCGCCGGACCACGGTGGTGAACATTGCGCGGGCGCCCTCGACTTTGTCGGCGATCACCTCGGCGACGACAGTGTCCTGGAGGAAGGTCGGCTTCAAATAGGTGATCTCATGCTTGAGCGCGACCCAGAGGTGGCTCGCAACGGCCTCGGGCGGGGCCACGCTGCGCCAATAATCGACCACCGCGTCCTGCACCCACTTGAGGTACACGGCATTGTTGACATGACCCATATGGTCGATGTCGGCGGGGCTGATCGCGACCGGGTGGCGGAAGCTGCTCAGAATGCTCGATTCTCCTGCGAGGAGAACAGTCCCATTCACTTACAGCCGTGTCAATAAGTGAAGCGAGCGATGGGGGCCGTCCGCCGCGTCAGTAAGGCGGCTTGTCGAGACCCTTGGGGCTTTTCGTGAAAATCTCGCAGCCGTCCTCGGTGATGCCGATCGAATGCTCGAACTGGGCCGAAAGCGAGCGGTCGCGGGTGACCGCGGTCCAGCCGTCGTCGAGCAACTTCACGTCTGAGCGGCCGATGTTGATCATCGGTTCGACCGTGAAGATCATCCCGGGCTTGAGTTCGGGCCCGGTGCCGGGCCGGCCGGCGTGGATCACCTCCGGGCTGTCGTGGAAGACCCGCCCGACGCCGTGGCCGCAGAAATCGCGCACCACGCTGTAGCGGTGCGCCTCGGCATGGCGCTGGATCGCATTGGCGATGTCGCCGAGATGGTTGCCCGGGCGCGCCTGCTCGAGGCCCAGCACCAGACATTCATAGGTGACGTCGACCAGCTTGCGCGCTTTGATGCCGACATTGCCGACGAGGTACATGCGGCTCGAATCCCCGTGCCAGCCGCCGACGATCGGGGTCACGTCGATATTGACGATGTCCCCGTCCTTGAGCGCGCGGTCGCCCGGGATTCCGTGGCACACGACATGGTTGACCGAGACGCAGCAGCTTTTGGTGTAGCCGCGGTAGCCGAGGGTTGCCGGAAGCGCTCCTGCGTCGAGCGTCATCGTGTGGACGATGTCGTCCAGCTCCTGCGTCGTGACGCCGGGGACCACGTGCGGAACGAGCGCGTCGAGGATCTCGGCGGCGAGGCGGCCGGCCTTGCGCATGCCCGCGAAGGCTCCGGGGCCGTGGAGCTTGATCACCCCGTTGCGCGCCTCGACCCGGTCGTCGGGTGCGACGGTGATATATTGAGTCATGCGGCTTAATTAGTCGCGGCAGGGCGAAATTGCACCCCGCGCGCGGCTCACTTCAGCAGCGGCTCGACGGCAATCACCTCGGCATCGGCCCATTGCCGCATCCACGTGTCGTACCAGGGTTTGTGGGAGGCACCGACGACGTTCAACACCCGCGCTCCCGGCGCGGTAATAGTGGCGGCGCGGATGTTCGCGAGCATGCGCATGTTCCGCGTTTCCCACCAGGCGCCGTAATAACGGCCGTAGGGCGCAATGCGCGCATTGGCGAACGCGCCGCCGAAGTCGCCCTCGATCTGCGCCTGGATCCGCGCGGGCTCGTTCATGAACCGGTAGAAGGCGAGCATCGACCCACCGTCTTTCACCTGCGCTGCCTGCGCCAGATATTCCTTGAGAAGCGGGTGGTCCTTGAAGCCTTCGAAATGGACGCCCATCGCCTTGCCGTGAGCTTCGCCGACCGCCGTCAGCGGGCCATCGCTGCTATGGTCGTCGACGGCATGAACGCGTTCGAGGCCGAGCCTGGCGGCAAGCACAGCCGCGACATTGTAGCTTTCATTCATCGGCTTGCCGTCGCGGTTCAGCGCCTCGACCATCTTCTGGTCCAGTCCATCGGCGGCGCGCCGTTCCGCCGCGGGGAGGCGAAGCCACTGGACCCAGGCCGACCCGCGATCCCCGGCGGCGAGGAACAGCAGCGCGAGCCGCCGCCTTTGCGCGGCCGACGGCTGCACCCGGGCCGCGGCCCACTCGGCGAGGGTCCGCTCGGCCTCAGCCTCCGCCTGCGGCTGCGTCATGCCCGCCAGCGTCTGGGCCGGGGAAGCGTCCCAGCAGTAGGTTTTCACCGTGTCGGCGTATTTGGGCCTAAGCCGCATCATTTCGCATTGTTCGCCGGACAAGCCCTCGTGAGTGATGATTGTCGGCCGATATTTGGCGAGGCGCTCAAGCAGCGGCTCGAGCATTGCCGGCTGCATTGCCTTGAACTCTGACAGATGCGCGCTGCCAAGGTTCAGGAATTGGGTGCGCGGTCCAGCGACCGCGGGGTTGGGACCGAGCGGCGGCGCATAGGGCTGGGCCGCGGCGAGCGAAGCGGCGGTCATCAGTGAGAGCAGTGACGGCATCGATTTACCTCCCGGCGAAGTGTATTACCATGATAAGACAGGTGTGCAAGCCGCATTGCGCCGTGCATCCAGCTGACTAGATGAGCGGCGATGGATCGGATCTGGACTGCGGCCTTGCTGGTGATCGGCGACGAGATCCTGTCGGGGCGCACCCAGGACAGGAATGTCGCGCAGGTCGCGACCTGGCTCAACGAGCAGGGCATCCGGCTCGCCGAAGTGCGCATCGTCCCCGATGACCTCGACCGGATTGCGGAGGCGGTGAACGCGCTCCGCTCGCGCCACGATTATCTGTTCACGACCGGCGGCATCGGCCCGACCCACGACGACATCACCGTCGATGCGATCGCCGCCGCCTTCGGCGTGCCGGTGGTGGTCGACCCCGAAGCGCGGCGGATCCTCGAGCAACATTATGCGAACCGTTCCGACGGCATGGTGCTGACCGAGGCGCGCCTGAGGATGGCGCGTGTCCCGCAAGGCGCCGAGCTGATCCCCAACCCGAGCTCGGGCGCGCCGGGGGTCAAGATGGACAATGTCTATATCCTCGCCGGCGTGCCCGGCATCGCCGCGGCGATGCTGCACGCGCTGACCGGCAAGCTCGAAGGCGGAAAGCCGCTGGTGTCGGTGACGATCGGCGCGCGCGCGGCTGAAAGCGACGTCGCCGACCTGCTGCGGGAGACCGAGGCGGCCAATCCCGGTGTGTCGATCGGCAGCTACCCCTTTTTCAAGGACGGCCGCTACGGCGCCAACTTCGTCATCCGCTCGGAAGACCGCGAGCTTGCGCAGCGCACCGGCGATGCGTTGTCGCAGGAATTACGAGCGGCGGGATATGATCCGGTCGAAGGCGGTTTCTAGGCGCGTTGACGCTGCGCGGCACCGGACCTAACTGAGGCGCTGCGCCGCGGGTATGATGTAGTGGCAGCCTGTCAGCTTCCCAAGCTGAACGCGCGGGTTCGATTCCCGCTACCCGCTCCATAGCCCCCAAACGCTTACCCCTCCGCCGTTCGCCCATTCGTCGATCAGGGTCTTGGCGAGCGGCTGCGGCCCGTGCCAAGCCTTTGTCTCGGGGGAGGGAATATCCATGCCGGATGTGTCGCGTCGTGAATTGCTCGCAACCGGAGCGCTTGCCACCGCAATCTCCGTGGCCGTGCCGACGGCCGCATGGGCGCAAAGCGCGGCGCCTGAACCGACGGGGGCCGCCTGGGACCTGACCGAGCTCTACCCGAGCGATGCGGCGTGGGAGACCGAGCGGCAGGCGCTGCTCAAGGCGATCCCCGCCCTCAAGGCGCACCAAGGCACGCTCGGCCGAAGCGCGGCCACGATGCGCGCGGTGCTGCAGGCGCAATCCGACATTAACCGGCGGGCGGCGCGGCTGTTCACCTACGCGTCGCTGAAGGCCGATGAAAATCTGAAGGTCGCGCCCAACCAGGAGCGCAAGAGTCAGGCCCAGGACGTGTTCACCGCGCTTGGCGAGGCGACCGCCTGGACGAGCCCGGAGATCGTCGCGCTCGGCGCGGCCAAAGTGAACGCCTTCATTTCCGCTGATCGCGGACTCGAGAAGTTTGCTTTTTACCTGCGCGATACGCTGCGTACGGCTCAGCACACGCTGTCCCCGGCCGAGGAGGCACTGCTGGCAGCGGCCGGGACCCCCCTGTCTGGTCCAAACGACATCCGCGACCAGCTTGCCGCATCCGACATGCCGCGACCGACGGTCAAGCTCAGCGACGGGCGTGAGATCAGGCTCGACGACCAGGGCTATACGATCGCCCGCGGCGCGCTCGACCGCAACGACCGTAAAATGGTCTTCGACGCCTTCTGGGGCAGCTACAAGGCCTTTGAGAATTCGCTTGGGACAGCGCTCGCCGCCAAGGTCAACGGCGACAAGTTCCAGGCCAGGGCGCGCAAGTACGATAGCGCACTCCAGGCGGCCCTCGACGGCAGCAATTTGCCCGAGGCGGTCTACCGCTCGCTGATTGCAGAGACCAATCGCGGGCTGCCCGTGCTGCACCGCTATTTCGAGCTTCGGCGGCGAATGCTCCAGCTGCCGGACCTGGGTTATTGGGACATCTACCCGCCGCTGGTGAAATCCGACCGCAGCTACAGCCTGGCCGAAATGCGTCAGCTGACAATGGAAGCGATCAAACCGCTGGGCGACGAATATGCCCGCCTGTTCGCCGAAGCGAGCGCGAAGCGCTGGCAGGATCCGTTCCCGCGGCCCGGCAAGGCGTCGGGCGCCTACATGAACCCGGGCGCCTATGACGTGCATCCCTACTTGCTGATGAATCTCAGCGACAAATATGACGGCCTCAGCACCTATGCGCACGAGTGGGGCCATGCGATGCATACTCTGCTCGCGAACAAGGCGCAGCCATTCGAAACGGCCTTCTATCCGACATTCACCGCCGAAGTGGCGTCGACCACGCACGACGTTCTGCTGGCCAATACGATGGCCGAGCGCGCCGAAACCAAGGAAGAGAAATTGTTCTACCTTGGGCAGATCATGGAGAATTACCGCGCCACCTTCTTTCGCCAAGCGATGTTCGCCGAGTTCCAACTGGCGATCAACGATCTCGCCAATAAGGGCGAGGCGCTGTCCGGCGAGAAGATGTCTGCGCTCTACCTCGACCTTCTGAAGCGGTACCACGGGCCGAAGGTGCTGATCGAGCCGGTCTACAGCGCTGAGTGGATGTACATTCAGCACTTCTACTTCGGTTTCTACGTCTGGCAGTATGCGACCTCGATCACCGCGGCCAATTATTTCGCGCAGAAAGTCATGCACGGCACGCCCGCCGACCGCGATCGCTACCTCGCCGTGCTCCGCGCCGGCGGCTCAGACTATGGCTATAACCTGCTCAAGAAAGGCGGGCTCGATATGGCGACGGCGGAGCCCTACCGGCTGCTGGTCGACAGCTTCGGCAAGGTGCTCGACCAGGCCGAAGCGCTGATCTGATACGAATAGGGCGGCCGGGAAAGTCTTCGACGACGCGGCGGGTTGGGCGTCAGGGGACCCGCTCCGCTTGACGAACGTACGCCGCCCGCCAGCTCGTGGCGGGTCAGCGCCGCGTCCTGGGAAGCTTTGCGACCATCTTGATCTCGGCGATGCCGTTGCCGGGGATCAGGCGGGTGACGCCGACCGCCGTCCAGGCCGGCGGCGGATCGCGCATATACTGTTTCTTGACCGCGACGATCGCGGCCATCTGGGTCGTGAGGCGGTGTGGAAGCTCGTGATGTCGACGACATCGTCCCAGCTCGCCCCGGCTCGCTTCAGCACTCCGCCGATCTTTTCGAATGCACGCTGGAAAGCGGGCTTGAGGTCAGCCTCGCCGGGCCGGCTACCCGCGACAACGCCGGACAGATAGATCGTGTCGCCGGCGACGATCGCGTCGGCATAGCCCCATTCCTCCTGGAACTTGCGCTCCGCCGGATCTTCCGAAAGCAGCACGGTCGCCTCCTGGCGCGAGCCGGCTTCGGCTGCGGCCGGCGCGAGGAGGCAGGCCGCAAGAGCGGCTGTGCGAGCCATTGACATCGTCAGACCCTTTCTAGCTCGCCGCGGCGCACCAGCTCGCTGATCCCGTGGCGAGCCGCGTTCGGCGAACTGCTCGTTTCGGTCGGCCGATGATCGGAAGACGCGATCAGGTCAGCGGCAGGTTGCGGAACCAGCTCACGGCTTCGAGCCAGAGCTGCGTCTGCCCCAAGGTGAACCAGCCGACATGGCCGATCAGGAAGATCGGCAACAAGGTCACGAAGGCGCGGCGGCCGCGCGGCTCGTGCCGGTCGAGCCAGATCAGCGCCAGCAGGATCGCGTCGGTGATCGCATAGCCGATCGCCGGAAAGACAATCGGGCTGGGGGTGAGCGGCGAATAGAAGAGCAGCAGCCTGAACACGACCGGGTCGATCAGCGGCAAGGCCGTTGCGATCATGTAGCGCGAGTGCAGGAACATGTCGCGGCGGTGCCGGATCGCAAGCACATAGCAGATCAGGAACAGCAGGTTGGCGATGACCGGCAGGTAGAAGGT
>DATLGK010000064.1:0-40847 GCA_035540475.1 Sphingomicrobium sp. | reverse complement strand
AGCAGGACGATGCAGCAGCGCCAAGTTTGGCCCTTGCAACCGGCGTGGCGGCGTGCACTATAGTCGAGCCGAGGGAAGGGGGCTCCAAGTTGCGTAAAGGGAAATTGTTGCTCGCTGCGGCAGTCGCCGCGGCCTGGGGCGGCTGTGCGTCCGCTCAAGGAAATTCCACGCTGGAAAGGGACGCGATCGCGTTCGGAACCCGTGAGGCGGTCTACAACGTGGATCTATCACCCGACGGGCGGATGGCCGTCTTCGTCGGAGGTGGGCCAGGCCGTACAACCATCATCTATCTGGCGGATCTCGCGGACGGGTCGGCGAAGCCGATCAGCTATTCCAAAGGCGAACCCGAGTCCTTCAAGTGGTGCGGGTTCGTTTCGAACTCGCGGCTGGCGTGCCGATTCACGGCGATCCTGCCGGCGGAGAAAGCAAATCTTACAACCGCTAACGGACTGATCTCCGCGTCGCGATTGGTTAGTCTCGGAATTGACGGCAAGGACATGAAGCAACTGGGCCAGCAGGCTTCGTCGTACGACGTCGGGCTGCGCCAGTTTGACGGGAGCATCATCGACTGGAGGCCCGGCGGCACCGAGAACGAAGTGTTAATGACCCGGCTGTTCCTTCCCGAGGGTCATCGCGACACGGCGTCCAACATTCACCGGACGAAACGCGGGATCGGCGTCGTCAAAGTCAATGCGAAAACGCTGGGTTTTTCCGTTGTTGAACAGCCGCGCGACGCCGTCTCAACCTGGATGAGCGACGGTCTCGGCCAGGTTCGCCTGCTAGGCATTGCGGAATTCAGCGCCGAGACCTACACGACGGGGCGCACCCGCTATTCCTACCGGCCGCCGAACAGCCGCGACTGGAAGCCGCTGACGGAATTCGTCAAGGACGAGGACTTTCAGCCGCTGGCCATCGATGCTTCGATCAACAGCCTCTACGCGCTGCGCAAGCGCAATGGCCGAATGGCATTGACCAAGATCGAGCTCGGGACTGCGCCGGTCGAAACCCTTGTCGCGGAAAATCCGAAAGTCGACATCGATAATGTTGTTCGAAGTGCGAACGGACAGCGGGTGATCGGTTACACCTATGCCGAAGATTATCGGCACACCAGATTTTTTGATCCGGAATACAAGTCTTTATCGGAGGCGCTCAGCAAGGCGCTGCCCGATAATCCGGACGTCTCATTTGTCGCGGGGAGTAATGACGGCAGCAAGATGCTCGTCTTTGCCGGCAGCGATCGCGACCCGGGGCGTTATTATTTGTTCGACAAGACGACGAAGTCTCTCGGGGAGGTTATCAAGGTTCGCCCGGACCTCGCCGGTCGGCAGTTGGCGAGGGTCAAACCGATCACCTACACCGCCGCCGACGGGACCCAGATCCCCGCTTATCTGACCTTGCCGCCTGGCAAGCAGGCGAAGAGCCTTCCGGCGGTCGTGCTGCCGCACGGCGGGCCCAGCTCGCGCGATGAATGGGGCTTCGACTGGCTTCCCCAGTTCCTCGCAGCGCGCGGCTATGCGGTGATCCAGCCTCAATATCGCGGTTCCGGAGGCTTCGGTGACGCGTGGCTTGCGCAAAACGGATTCAAGGGTTGGCGGACGTCGATTGGCGATGTTTCCGCGGCTGCAAGATATCTGGCGACACAAGGAATCGCCGATTCAAGCCGCATTGCGATCGTGGGCTGGTCTTACGGCGGCTACGCGGCGCTGCAGTCAGCGGCCACGGAACCGTCCTTGTACAAGGCGGCGGTAGCGATCGCACCGGTCACCGATTTGGGATTGCTCAAATCCGAAACCATAGACAGCTCTGCCCATAAGGAAGCGGCGGATTTCATCGGCAGTGGACCCCACCTGGCCGAGGGCTCGCCGCTCAAGCAGGCGAGGTCGATCCAGGCACCAGTATTGCTGGTGCACGGCGATCTAGACCTGAATGTCGGAGTGGCCCATTCGCGGCAAATGCAGCAGGCGCTTCGTGGCGCCGGCAAGGAGAGCGAATTCCTCGCCTTCCAGGGTCTTGACCATCAGTTGGAAGACAGCAACGCGCGCGCGCAAATGCTGCTCAAGATCGGCCAGCTGCTGGAGCGGACGATCGGCCGCTGAGCAAAGAAAAGGGCGGCTCGGCAATTGGCCGGCCGCCCTGTTCGGCGCGCTGAAGACCAGGCCTTAGCGCGAGTAGAATTCGATCACGAGGTTGGGCTCCATCCGCACCGGATAGGGCACTTCGTCGAGCTTGGGCACGCGGGTGTAGGTGACCTTCGACGTGCCGTCGGGAACGACATAATCGGGGATGTCGCGCTCGGCGAGGCCCTGGGCCTCGATCACCAGCGCCATTTCCTGCGCCTTGGGCCCGAGCTCGACGACGTCGCCGACGTTCACGCGGCGGCTGGCGATGTTGCACTTCACTCCGTTCACGCGGATGTGGCCGTGGCTGACCAGCTGGCGCGCGGCCCAGATGGTCGGCGCGAACTTGGCACGATAGACGACCATGTCGAGGCGGCGCTCCAAGAGGCCGATGAGGTTCTGGCTGGCGTCGCCCTTCATGCGGATGGCGTCGAGATAGTTCTTCTTGAACTGCTTCTCGGTGATGTCGCCGTAATAACCCTTGAGCTTCTGCTTGGCGCGGAGCTGGATGCCGTAGTCGCTAAGCTTGCCCTTGCGGCGCTGGCCATGCTGGCCGGGGCCATATTCGCGGCGGTTGACCGGGCTCTTGGGCCGTCCGAAGACGTTCTCGCCCATGCGGCGGTCGAGCTTGTATTTGGCGCTGGTGCGCTTGGTCACGTGTCAGTCTCCAATTTGCTTCTGTCAGTTTCCCGGACCGCACCGGCTGGCCTTTGCGCCAGACGCGATCACCGCTTCACCGGGAGTGCGGGATCAATTGCGAGCGGCGCACCTAGGCGGGGCAGGCGCCAAGGTCAAGTTTTCGCGCGATTTCGCGGCGGATTGACCAAGGCGCGGATGATGCCTCGCACCGCTTTCACCTCGCGCGACGACCAGTCGGTCTTGGTGAAGATGGTGCGCAGCGTGTTCTTGGTCGCCTGGGTGCGCGAGGGCGGGTGGAAATAGCCTTTGGCTTCGAGCTCGGCATTGAGCTGTCCGATCAGTCCTTCGAGCTCGCCATGCGCGGCCGGCGGTTCCAGCTCCTTCGCCGGCGGCTGCGCCAGGGTCGAGCGTTTGGACCATTCATAGGCGAGCAGGATCACCGCCTGGGCGAGGTTGAGCGAACCGAACTCGGGATTGATCGGGACGGTGACGATTGCGTTGGCGAGCGCGACCTCTTCGGTTTCGAGGCCCGAGCGCTCGGGGCCGAACAGGATCGCCGAGCGCTCCGGCAAGGCCGCGATCCGATCGGCCATCTCTGCCGGGTCGACGACCGGCATGACGAGACCGCGGCGACGCACGGTGGACGCGAAAACCAGGCTGCAGTCGGCGATCGCGGCCTCGGTCGTGTCGAACAGCTGCGCGCGTTCGAGCACGGCGTCGGCGCCGCTTGCGGCGGGGCCGGCGTCGGGGTTGGGCCAGCCGTCGCGCGGCGCCACCAGGCGCATTTCGGTGAGGCCGAAATTGAGCATCGCCCGCGCTGCCTTGCCGATGTTCTGGCCGAGCTGCGGGCGGACGAGGACGATGACCGGCCTTGGCGTCGTCACAGCAATTTGTCGTGCCCGGGCGGCGGCGTCGCTTCTTTCTCGACGCGCTCCGCGATCTCGGCGAAATCGCCCGGCTCGCTGAAGTCGCGGTAGATGCTGGCGAAGCGGATGTAGGCGACATGGTCGAGCGCCTTGAGGCCGGCCATCACGGCCTCGCCGATGCGGGCCGAGGAAACTTCGTCGCCCAAGGTCTCCATCTGCCGCTGCACGCCGCTGACCAACCGGTCGATCTTGGCTGGATCAAGGTCGCGCTTGCGGCAGGCGTGGCCGATCGCGCGGGCGAGCTTGTCGCGATCGAAGGGCTCGCGCTTGCCGTCCTTCTTGACGACGTTGAGGTCGCGCAGCTGAACCCGCTCGAAGGTGGTGAAGCGCGCGCCGCAGGCTTCGCACTGGCGCCGGCGGCGGATCGCCGCGCCGTCCTCGGACGGCCGGCTGTCCTTCACCTGGCTGTCTTCATGCGCGCAGAACGGGCAGCGCATCGGCTAGCCGTCGTAGATCGGGAATCGGGCGCAGAGCTCGCGGACCCGGGCATTGACCTCCCGCTCGACCGCACCATTGCCCTCGAGGCCGTTCTTCTGGAGGCCGTCGAGCACGTCGGCGACCATGTCGGCGATGTCCTTGAACTCGGCCTCGCCGAAGCCGCGGGTGGTCCCGGCGGGCGAACCGACGCGGATGCCGCTGGTCTTGACCGGCGGCAGCGGGTCGAAGGGAACACCGTTCTTGTTGCAGGTGATCCCGGCGCGCTCGAGGCTCTCGTCGGCGTCCTTGCCGGTGAGGCCGAGCGGCCGCAGGTCGACCAAGGCGAGGTGGGTGTCGGTCCCGCCAGCGACGAGGTCGGCGCCGCGCTCCTTGAGGCGGCCGGCGAGCATCTTCGCATTGGCGATGACCGCCCTGGCATAATGTTTGAAGTCGGGCTGCAGCGCTTCGCCAAAGGCCACGGCCTTGGCGGCGATCACGTGCATCAGCGGCCCGCCCTGGAGCCCCGGGAAGACTGCCGAATTGATCTTCTTGGCGATGGCTTCGTCGTCGGTCAGGACCATGCCGCCGCGCGGCCCGCGAAGGGTCTTGTGGGTGGTGGTGGTGACGACATGGGCGTGGCCGAAGGGCGAGGGGTGCTCCCCGGCGGCGACGAGGCCCGCGAAATGCGCCATGTCGACCATCAGCAAAGCCTCGACCTCGTCGCAGATCTGCCGGAAGCGTGCGAAATCGAAATGCCGCGGATAGGCCGAACCGCCGGCGATGATCATCTTCGGGCGATACTCCTTCGCGAGCCGCTCGACCTCGTCGAAATCGACGAGATGATCCTCCTCGCGCACGCCGTACTGGACCGCGTTGAACCATTTGCCCGACTGCGCCGGCGGCGCGCCGTGGGTCAGATGGCCGCCGGCGGCGAGGCTGAGGCCCATGATCGTATCGCCGGGCTTCAACAGCGCCATCATCACCGCGCCGTTGGCCTGCGCGCCCGAATGCGGCTGGACGTTGGCAAAGCCGCAGCCGAACAATTGCTTGGCCCGCTCGATCGCCAGCGTCTCGACCTGGTCGGAGGGCTCGCAGCCCTGATAGTAACGTCGGCCCGGATAGCCTTCGGCATATTTGTTGGTGAGCACCGAGCCCTGCGCTTCGAGTACCGCCCGGCTGACGATGTTCTCCGAGGCGATCAGCTCGATCTGGGTCTGCTCGCGCTCCAGCTCGGCGCGGATGGCGTCGGCGACCGCCGGATCGGCATCTGCGAGGCGGCGCGAAAAGAAGTCGCGGGGAAGCTGGTAAGCGGCGGGCTTGGTCAGGGTATCGGCGGCGCTAGCCATCAGTCGCTGTCCTGCAGTTCTTGAGAGAGTTGATCGACGCGGCGCTGGTGGCGCCCGCCGGCGAAGTCGGTGCCGAGGAAAGCGGCGACGCAGGCCTTGGCCATGTCCGGGCCCATGAGGCGCGCGCCGAGCGCGAGTACGTTGGCGTCATTATGCTCGCGGGCCAGTGCGGCAGACAGCGGGTCGTCCACGCGAGCGCAGCGGCATGCGCTATTGCGGTTGACCGCGATCGAAATGCCGATGCCGGAGCCGCACACGGCAATCCCGCGCTCGGCCTCACCCGCGGCGATTGCGCGGGCAAGCCGCGATCCAAACTCCGGATAATCGACGCTGTCGGGGCCGTTGGTGCCGAGGTCGCTGACCTCATGCCCCTGCTCGCGCAGCCAGCCGGCAAGCTCCTCTTTCAAGGCGAAACCGGCATGATCGGCGGCAAGGGCGATGCGCATGGCTAGCTCCTAGCGCTCAAGTCTGCACGGCGCCACTGGCTGGAGCCCCCAGTTGGGTAGTTCGGCTCAAGTCGCGGGCTTGATGTTGGCGTTCATCCTGAAAAAGTTCGTTGGGTCGTAGCGTGCCTTGATCTCGGAGAGCCGGTCATAGGCGCTGCCGTAGGAGGCGCGAACGTCCGCCTCGCTGTCCTCCCCTGCCAGGGCGTTGGTATAGCTGGCATCACTGCAAAATGGGCGCCAGCGCGCGTAGACTTCGCGGGACCACGCGACCTGGCGGGAATCCTCAGCGGGATCGTCCCAGCCGCTCAAAACCAGCGCATCCCACCGCGCATCGCGATGCGCGAATGCCGTGGCGTCGGGAGCGATCCGGTTGGCTGCATTGCCAATCTGCTGAAGCAAGAAGACCGTGTTCGGGGAGGGCACTGACGCGAACTGTTCCGGCATCACCTCGATTAGCTCATCGCGTAGCCGTCCGAGCAGCGCCGATTTCCAATAGTATCGGCGCCCGCGCGGGAACGCATCGTCCAAGGCCGTCTGCAACGCCAGATACGGTATCGCGCCCATCTGATCGAGCACTGGAGGCCCGAACTGTTTGAGTGGTGCGAGTGCCCGTTCGCCCTCCTCAAGTGAGCCGCAGTGGCACGCTGCTATGGCTATTACCTTGAGCCCATCGGGGGTGGTCATCATGGCGCAAGCCGTGTTCACCTCATCCGGATTGGCTTCGCAGAACTCGCGATAATGGCGCAGCACGTCACCCGCCCGGTCGAGCGGGTGCGCGACCATTCCGCCGTAGATCGTCGGCCCCACCGGATGCAGCTCGAACTCAAAACTCGTCACCACTCCGAATTCCCGCCACCTCCGCGCAAGGCCCAGAAAAGGTCCGGATTTTCCTCGCTGCTGGCTCGCAGGATAGTGCCGTCAGCAGTGACAATCTCGGCTGCGCGAAGGTTGTCGCAGGTCAGACCATATTTGCCGGCTAGCCAGCCGAGGCCGCCGCCGAGCGTCAGTCCGGCTACTCCGGTATCCGATACCGTGCCTCCCGTGGTCGCCAACCCGTGCGCCTGGGTCGCTTCGTCCACCTGTTTCCAGCGCAGCCCAGGCTCAACCCGTACCACCTTCGACTCGGCATCGACATGCAAGCGCGTCATCGGCGAAAGATCGATCATCAATCCGCCGTCGACTACTGCCGCACCCGCGGCGCTGTGGTCGCCGCCGCGGACCGACACCTGCAACCCTTCCGCTTGCGCGTAGGCTATGGCACTCGCCACATCCGATGCGCTGGCGCAGCGGGCAATGACCGCCGGCCGCCTGTCGATCATGCCATTCCAGATGCGACGCGCTTCGTCGTACCCGGCATCCCCTTCGCGCAAAAGCTCCGGAGCAGTCCGCGCTCCCAACGATCTGATGCTGTCCTGCTCGCTCATGGCCCCTCCGCCTGTCTAGCTGCCCTTTAGTTTCCGACGCATGTGATTCGAGGAGTGACGCCGCATGCTAGCGCCGTTTGGGTCACGGTGTCCTTTCCCTCGAAGCTGACATGACACGATGTGAATCGCAATTGTGGACAAACCCGCCTCTGTACGCTGTTCGCGGTACGAGACTGACCCGCTTCGGGAGTCGCGAATGAATCTTCACCTGAAGGACCAAAAAGCGCTCGTGACGACGGAAGCAGGGGCATCGGCGGTGCGATCGCCGAGCGCCTGCTTGAGGAAGGCGTCAGGTCGCCATTTGCGCTCGCGGAGACCAGCTGCTCGCCCAAGCTTTGCAGGATTTGCGCAAGTCCGGCGAGGGCCAAGCCCTTGCCGTTGAACCCCTGACTCTTACGCCGCGAGCTTGAGTTCGAGCCGGTCCCAGATCTCGACCAGGGCTCCGACTAGCTCGTCCATCATCTCGCTGCTGTGGTGCGGGCCCGGCGTGAAGCGCAGGCGCTCGGTGCCGCGCGGGACGGTCGGGAAATTGATCGGCTGCACGTAGAGACCATATTCGGCGAGCAGAATGTCACTGATGCGCTTGGCCTTGACCGGGCAGCCGACGAGCAGCGGCACGATGTGGGTGACGCTCGGCATCAAAGGCAGCCCCGCGGCCTGAAACTTCGCCTTGAGCAGCGCGGCCGCCTGCTGCTGCGCCTGGCGCTCGTCCGACGAGGCCTTGAGGTGGCGGACGCTGGCGAGCGCGCCGGCGACCAGAACCGGCGACAATGAGGTGGTGAAGATGAAGCCCGGCGCGTAGCTGCGGATACAATCGATGATGTTGCGGTCCGCGGCGACATAGCCGCCCATCACTCCGAACGCTTTGCCGAGCGTGCCCTCGATCAGCGTCACTCGGTCGGCGACGCCGTCGCGCTCTGAAATGCCGCCGCCCTGCTCGCCGTACATGCCGACCGCATGCACCTCGTCGAGATAGGTGAGGGCGCCATATTTTTCGGCGAGGTTGCAGATTTCCGCGATCGGGGCGACGTCCCCGTCCATCGAATAGACGCTTTCGAAGGCGATCAGCTTGGGCGCCTCCGCGGGCGCTTCCTCGAGCAATTGCTCGAGATGGCCCAGGTCGTTGTGGCGGAACACGCGCTTTTCGCAGCCCGAGTTCTTGATCCCGGCGATCATCGAGGCGTGGTTAAGCGCGTCGGAGAAGATGATGCAGCCCGGGAGCAATTTGCCGAGCGTCGAGAGCGCCGCCTCGTTCGACACATAGCCCGAGGTGAAAAGCAGCGCCGCCTGCTTGCCGTGCAGCGAGGCAAGCTCGCTTTCGAGCTCGACGTGATAATGGGTGTTGCCGCCGATATTGCGGGTGCCGCCCGAACCGGCGCCGACCTCGTGCAGCGCGCTCTCCATGGCGGCGATCACATAAGGGTGCTGGCCCATTCCGAGATAATCGTTGGAACACCAGACGGTGATCGGCTTCGGGCCGTTATGGCCGGCGAAGCATTGCGCATTGGGATAATTACCCTTGGTGCGCAGGATATCGATGAACACGCGGTAGCGGCCCTCGTCGTGGAGCCGCTCGATCGCTGCCTTGAAGATGCCGTCGTAGTCCAACGCTTTGACCAATTCCCTCGCTTGCGCGGCCCTTTAAACCCGCACCCCGGTTTTTGCCAATGCGAACGACTCGCAGCTAGAGAGTCGCGACTTCGGTCAGGCCGAAACTGGCGAGCGAGCCCAGTAAGGCGGGGCGCGGCGGAGACCCGGTAAAGATACACAGGCCGGGCTGGGGATCGGACGGCCAGGGCTGGCCGCTGGTCAGGTGAGCGATGCGCCGGGCAATGCCGGCCGCTCCGTCGACCAGGGCCATGCCGGGAAAGGCGGCGGAGAGCTGGGCCTCGAGCAGTCGGAAATGGGTGCAGGCGAGGACGATGGTGTCGATCCGCTCGCCTTCGGGCGCGCTGAACAGCGGCTGGGCGGCGGCTTTCACTTCCTCAACCGTCACTTGGTCGCCAGCGAGCTTCGCCTCAGCGAGATCGACCAGTTCCGGGGAGCCGTGGCGGATCACTGTGCAGTCTGCGGCGAATTTCGCCGCGAGATCGTCTACATAGGGTTGGCGGACCGTCGCTTCGGTGCCGAGCACGCCGATCACGCGACTTTTCGACAGCTCCGCCGCCGGCTTGATCGCCGGGACCGTGCCTACGACCGGAAGATCGAGGGCGGAACGGACGTGGTCGAGCGCGATGGTGCTTGCCGTGTTGCAGGCGATCACGGCGAGGCGCGGCCGGAAGCGCTCGACGAGGCGGCCGAGAAGCGCCGGGACCCGGCTCGCGATCTCGGCCTCGGAGCGCGTGCCGTAAGGGTAAGCGGCATTGTCGGCGACATAGACGATCGGCGCGGCCGGAAGCAGCGCACGCGTCGGCCCCAGCACCGAGAGCCCGCCGATGCCGGAATCGAAGAAGAGGAGGGGGGCGGACGGATTCATCGCGTTGTCATTGGGAGAAGCACAGCCTCGAAGCAATGCGGCCTATGCCGAACAGTAGACGCTTGGCTCCGCTCGCAATGGCGCAAGTTTGTGTTACGAAACGCGCAATGACCCGCGAGATGCTTTTCGCTTTGGCGCTCGGCTATTTGCTCGGGTCGATCCCATTCGGCCTGGTGCTGACCCGAATCGCCGGCAAGGGCGATGTGCGGCAGATCGGCTCGGGCAATATCGGCGCGACCAATGTGCTGCGCACCGGCAGCAAGCCGCTGGCCGCGCTAACCTTGCTGCTCGATTGTCTCAAGGCGACTGCGGCGATCATGATTGCTCAACGGCTGCTGGGTCAGCAAACGGGATCCGGGGCCGCGGTCGGGGCGATGATCGGCCACCTTTACCCGGTGTGGCTCAAGTTCAGGGGCGGCAAGGGCGTCGCGACCTTGCTCGGCGTCCTGATCCCGCTGCTTCCGCTCGCCGCGGCGATTTATGCGGCCGTCTGGCTCCTCCTGCTGCTGACGATCCGAATCTCGTCGGTCGCCGGGATGAGCGCCGCGGCGAGCGCGCCGGCGGCCGCTTTCCTGCTCCACTCGTCACTGTCCGCAATGTTGCTCGGTTTCGCCCTGTTGGTGCTGTGGAAGCACCGGGAGAATATTTCCCGCCTCGCGAAAGGAACCGAGCCACGCATAAGCAAGAAGAGCTCCAGGACCGCCTGAGGCTGGTCCGCACGGCCGGGATCGGCCCTGTCACTTACCGCCAGCTTATGGCCCGCTTCGGCAGCCCGGCGGCGGCGCTAGAAGCGGTGCCCGAGCTGGCGCGGCGCGGCGGAGGGACCGCGCCGCGCCTGTACAGCCGCGACGAGGCGGAGCGCGAGATCGCGCGGGTCGAGAAGCTCGGCGCGAAATTCCTGATCCTCGGACAGGGGTTGTATCCGCGGCAGCTGGCGGAGATGGAGGATGCGCCGCCGCTGCTCATTGCCAAGGGCAATTTGGGCCTGCTCGACCGGCCGGCGGTGGCGATCGTCGGCGCGCGCAACGCGTCGGCTGCAGCGTGCCGCTTCGCGCGCGGGCTGGCGCACGATCTCGGTCAGCTCGGCTTCGTCGTCGTCTCCGGTCTGGCCCGCGGCATCGACGCCGCAGCGCATGACGGGGCGATGGACGCAGGGACGATCGGCTGCGCCGCGGGCGGGATCGACGTCTTCTACCCGCCCGAGAATGAAGAGCGGCAGAGGCGGATGTGGGAGGTCGGGCTGGTGATCAGTGAGCGGCCGCCGGGCCTCGAGCCGCGCTCGCGCGACTTTCCGCGGCGCAACCGGATCATCGCCGGCATGGCGGCAGGGACGGTGGTGGTCGAGGCCGCGCCGCGGTCGGGATCGCTGATCACGGCGCGCCTCGCGGCCGAGGCCGGGCGGGAGGTGATGGCGGTGCCTGGCTCCCCGCTCGATCCCCGCGCGCGCGGCTGCAACCAGCTGATTCGCGACGGCGCGACGCTGGTCCAGAGCGCCGACGACGTCGCCGAGGCGGTTCGGCCGTTCGAGAGCCGCGTGCAATCCCCGCTTCACGCCTATGAGCCCGAGGCGGAAGCCATGGACGGCGATAGCGCGGGCGACCGGGTCGAAGCGCTTCTTGGTCCGTCGCCGGTTCCGGTCGACGAGATCGTCCGCTTGTCGGGCGCCTCGCCAGGCGCGGTGCAAATGGCGCTGCTCGAGCTCGACCTCGCCGGGCGGCTCGATCGTCATGCCGGGGGCAAGGTCAGCCTGCGTGCCGCTTGACGAGCGGAATCCCCGCCCGCCACCATCGCGCGTACGTACGTATAGGGTAGGAACAGCTTGAAACTCGTCGTTGTTGAATCGCCGGCCAAGGCGAAAACCATCGAAAAATATCTGGGGCCCGGGCACCGCGTGCTCGCCTCCTTCGGCCATGTGCGCGACCTTCCGCCGAAGGACGGCTCGGTCGATCCCGACCAGGGTTTCGAGATGCAGTGGCAGGTGTCTCCGGACCGGTCGAAGCAGCTGAAGGCGATTGCGGACGAAGCGAGGAGCGCGGACAGCCTGATCCTCGCGACCGACCCCGATCGCGAGGGCGAGGCGATTAGCTGGCACGTGCAGGAAGTCTTGCGCCAGAAGAAAGCGCTGCCGGCGGACGTACAGCGCGTGACGTTCAACGCCATCACCAATGCCGCGGTGAGCGAAGCGATGAAGCGGCCACGCGGCCTCGATGAGGATCTGATCGACGCCTACCGGGCGCGGAGGGCGCTGGATTATCTGGTTGGTTTCACCTTGTCGCCGATCCTGTGGCGCAAGCTGCCGGGCGCGAAATCAGCCGGTCGCGTGCAGTCGGTCGCGCTGCGCCTGATCGTCGACCGCGAACGCGAGATCGAGATCTTCCGCCCACAGGAATATTGGGCGGTCGTCGCGAGCTTCGAAAAGGACGGCCAGAGGTTCACCGCTCGGCTCGCCCAGTTCGACGGCCGCAAGATCGATCGGCTGACCATCGGCGGCCGCGGCGAGGCGGATGCGGCGAGAGCGGTCGTCGAGGCAGGGCGCTTCGCCGTCTCCTCGATCGAGACCAAGCCTTTCGCCAAGAACCCCCCGCCACCGTTCACGACGTCGACGCTTCAGCAAGAGGCGGCGCGCAAGCTCGGCTTTTCCGCCAGCCACACGATGCGCGTCGCGCAGGGGCTCTATGAGGACGGGTTGATCACATACATGCGCACCGACGGCATCGACATGGCGCCCGAGGCGATCAGTGCGGCGCGCCGCGCGATCGCCAGCCGCTACGACGCCGGCTTCGTGCCCGACAGGCCGCGCCAGTATCAAAGCAAGATCAAGAACGCCCAGGAAGCGCACGAGGCGATCCGCCCGACCGATTTCGACCGCTCGCGGGCGGCGTCGGGCGATCATGCGCGGCTGTACGAGCTGATCTACAACCGCGCGCTGGCGAGCCAGATGGCTTCGGCGCGGCTCGAGCGAACCACGGTGGAGCTGACCGACGGCGCAGGCCGCGCGGTGCTTCGCGCCAGCGGCCAGGTGGTGCTCTTCCCGGGATATCTCGCGCTTTACGAGGAGGGCCGCGACGAGAAAGCGGACGAGGAAGAAGGCGCCCGCATGCCTGCGCTGCGGGAGGGCGATCTCCCGGCGAAGACCGGCGTGGATGCGACCCAGCATTTCACCCAGCCGCCTCCGCGCTATTCCGAGGCAAGCCTGGTCAAAAGGCTTGAGGAGCTCGGGATCGGCCGGCCGTCGACCTATGCGTCGATCCTGCAGACGCTCAAGGATCGCGAATATGTGCGGGTCGACAAGGGGCGCTTCATCCCCGAGGAGAGCGGCCGCCTGGTGACGGCTTTCCTCGAGCGCTTCTTCGAACGCTACGTCAGCTACGATTACACAGCGGAGCTCGAGGAGGAACTGGACGACGTTTCCGGCGGACGCCTCGACTGGCAGAAACTGCTCGACGATTTCTGGCGCGACTTCCGGCCCAAGGCGGGCGAAGTCATGGACCAGAAGCCGAGCGAGATCACCCAGGCGCTCGACGAGTTCCTTGCGCCGTGGCTCTACCCGCCGCGCGCCGACGGCAGCGATCCGCGCGTCTGTCCGCAATGCGGCAACGGGCGCCTCAGCCTTCGCGGCGGCAAGTTCGGCGCTTTCGTCGCCTGCTCCAACTATCCCGAATGCCGCTACACGCAGAAGTTCGGCCAGGGCGGCGACCAGGCGCAGAGCGATGGACCGACGGACCTCGGCGAGGGAATCACGCTCAAGAGCGGCCGCTTCGGCCCCTATGTCGAGCGCGGCGACAAGCGCGCCTCCATCCCCAAGGACGTGCCGCTCGAGGACGTCACCACCGAAGTCGCCGAGCGCCTGCTGTCGCTGCCGCGGGAGGTCGGGCTGCACCCGGAGACCGGGAAGCCGATCACAGCCTCGATCGGCCGCTACGGTCCGTATCTCGCGCACGACGGCAAATATGCGAAGCTCGGCTCCACCGCCGAGGTGTTTGAGGTCGGCATGAACGCAGCGGTGGCTAAGCTCGCGGATGCGGCCGCCGGTGGGGGCAAGCGCGGCGCGTCGCGCGAGCCGATCGCCGTGCTTGGCCAGCATCCGAACGGCAAGGATGTGAAGGTGATGGCCGGGCGCTACGGCCCGTACGTCACCGACGGGACGATCCACGCGACGCTGCCGAAAGGCGCGGATCCCAAGGCCGTAACATTGGACGAGGCGGTTCGCCTGATCGACGAACGCGCGGCGAAAGGCCCGGCGAAGAAGAAGGGCGGCAGAACGGCGCGGAAGAAGGCGAAATGATCGAGATCGAATTGAAGCGCCTGCCGCACGGCCAGGACCTTCCGGTCCCGGCCTATGCGACCGATGGGGCTGCCGGCATGGATGTGGTCGCGGCGGAGGATGTGACGCTCGGGCCGGGCCAGCGGCACGCGGTCGCGACGGGCTTTGCGATCGCGATCCCGCCGGGCTTCGAAGTGCAGGTGCGGCCGCGTTCGGGCCTTGCGCTCAAGCATGGCATCACCTGTCTCAACACGCCGGGCACGATCGACGAGGATTATCGCGGCGAAGTGAAAGTCATCCTCGCCAACCTCGGCAGCGAGCCGTTCGAAGTGCGGCGCGGCGAGCGCATCGCGCAGCTCGTGCCCGCGCCGGTGCTCAAGGCAAGCTTCCGTGAAGTGGAGCAGCTGAGTGAAACGGGCAGGGGAGCCGGGGGCTTCGGCAGCACCGGCCAATGATCGGCGGCCAGTGAATCTGCGCGACGAAGAGCTGGAGCGTTATGCGCGGCACATCGTCCTGCCGCAGGTCGGTGGCGTCGGCCAGCGCAAGCTCAAGGAAGCGAGCGTCGCCGTCGTCGGCGCCGGTGGCATCGGCAGCGCGGTGATCCCGGCGCTCGCGGGGGCGGGCGTCGGCCGTCTTACGATCATCGACGACGATGTGGTGGAGATCGGCAACCTCCACCGTCAGCCTTTGTTTCGGGAGCGCGACGCCGGCTATTCCAAGGCCGATCTCGCGCTGCAGTTCGTCCAGAGGCTCAACCGTTTCGTGAAGGCGGTACCGGTGCAGGAGCGGATCGGACCGGACAATGCGCAAAGGCTGCTCGGCGGCCATGACATGGTGATCGACGGCAGCGACAATTTCGCGACCCGGCTGGCGGTCAGCGATGTCTGCGTGCAGCTCGGCATCCCGCTGGTCTCGGCGGCGGCGGTGCAGTTCCAGGGCCAAGTCGGACTGTTCCGCGGCAGGCCGTGCTTCCGCTGCTTTGTCGGCGATGCGTTCGACGCCGAGGATTGCGACAATTGCGGGGAGCTTGGGGTGCTGGGAGCGCTCGCGGCGACGACCGGCAGCTTCGCCGCTTTGCTCGCGATCAACACGATCGTCGGAGCCGGTCCCGACCAGGCGGGGGCGGTGCACATCTTCGATGGCGAGAAGCTCAGCTGGCGCCCGATCCGGATTCCGGCGGATCCCGGCTGCAGGGCTTGCGGATCAGCCTAAGGCGTCGGCGATGCCCGCGATCAGCCGCCGCGCAACTTCATCCTTCGTCCCTTCGGGCCAGTCCTCGACGCCATCCTTTGTGACCAGGTGGACCCGGTTGCGCTGTCCGCCCATGACGTCACCCGAAACGTCGTTGGCGACAATCCAGTCAGCATTCTTTGCTGCGCGTTTCGCGGTCGCCTGCTCGACCACGCGCTCGGTCTCCGCTGCGAAGCCGACCAGCAGGCGCGGGCGCTGGCTGCTTGTCGCCAGCTCGGCCAGGATGTCGCGCGTCGCCTCGAACTGGAGCTGAGGCGGACCGTCGCTTTTTTTCAGTTTTGTCGGCGCTGTTACCACGCGCCAGTCGGCGACGGCGGCGACCAGGATCGCGGCATCCGCGGGAAGCGCCGCGAACACGGCATCGGCCATCTGCTCGGCCGTTTCCACGTCCACACGGTCGACGCCTGCCGGGGTTTCCAGCGCGACCGGACCGGCGACCAGCGTCACTCGCGCGCCCGCCTCGGCTGCGGCGGCCGCGATCGCGAACCCCTGCCGCCCCGACGAGCGGTTGGCGATCACGCGCACCGGATCGATCGGCTCGTGCGTCGGCCCGGCCGTCACGACGATGTGCTTGCCCGCAAGCGTCACTTCAGCAGGTCGGCGAGCTGATCCATGAGGTCCTGCGGCTCGGGCAGGCGGCCGGGGCCGTATTCACCGCAGGCCATCTCACCCTCGGCCGGATCGATCACCCGGACGCCGTCGGCCCTGAGCTTGGCAATGTTGCGCTGCGTCGCGGCGTGCTGCCACATGCGCACATTCATCGCGGGGGCGACGACGACGGGCTTGTCCGTTGCCAGCAGAAGCGTGGTGGCAAGGTCGTCGGCAATGCCGGCCGCCATCTTGGCGAGCAGGTCGGCGGTCGCCGGGCAGACGAGGACGAAATCCGCGGCGCGGCTGAGCTGGATATGGCCGATCTCGACTTCCTCCTTGAGCTCCCACAGGCTCGTGTGGACCTGGTTCTCGGAAAGCGTGCCGAGACTCATCGCGGTCACGAAATGCTCGCCGCCTTTCGTGAGGACCGGCGTGACCGAATGGCCGGCCTTCTTCAGCAGGCGCACCAGCTCGAGGCTCTTGTACGCGGCGATTCCGCCGCCGACGATGAGTAGGACGCGGGCCATGGCCACGCTCTGCCGCGCAATGCCGCCCAAGTCGAGACCGGCACCGATCGGGCATCTCGTGCATTGGTCGGTCCTGATGTTGGCACATGCGATCAACAGGGCTGAAGCCAGGCTCCTCGAGTTCGACCACCGGTCGCACGAGCTCTTTGAGGATTATGGCGATACGGCGCCGGTCAAGGCACTCGACCTGTTCAGCAAGCTCGGCGACCAGCCGCAGGTCCGGGCCGTTTCCATTATGGTGTTTGTTGCCGGGATTTTTGCGCGGAGCGAGAAGCTGGTTCGCGCCGGGGCGCGTATGCTCATCGCCCATGAGGCCGCCACTTTCGCCAAGAGCAGGGTCAAGTCCGAGATCGATCGTACCCGCCCGCGAAGCGCGAGCTCGCGCGCCGAGAAGAAGCTGAAGAAGGGGCCACACCAGGCGAAAGAATTGACCAGCTTCCCGTCCGGCCACAGCGCAGGCGCGATTGCCGCGGCCCGCGCATTTTCCCGAGAGTTTCCGGAATATGGCCCGGCTGCAATCGGCGCGGCCACCGTGATCGCCGCATCGCAGGTGCCGCGCTGCGCCCATTATCCGACCGACGTTGCGGCTGGCCTTGCAGTCGGCCTGGCGGCAGAGAAGGCGGTTGATGTCGTATGGGACGTCTCGCTGACTTTGCTGGGGTCGCAGCGGCCTGGCGACTAGGCGCGTACTGCCGGCCCTTGCGCACTGCCCCTCGATGCGCGCAGCCTAGAGAGATGATTTCGAACGTCGTTCGCCAGGCACTGGCCCTCGCCCAGTCCGGCGGTGCTGCACAAGGCCTGGCGTTGATTCGCGAGGCGCAAGTGCGGGGTGAGGCCGATGCCTTCCACCTCGAGGGCCTGTGGCTGCTCGAAGGCCGTTTCCTTCCGCGCGACTTCGCCGCGGCCCGGGAGGCGTTCGCGGCCGCTGAGCGGCTTGGTCATGTCGGAGCGGCCCGAACCTTGTCCGGCCTTGTTGCCTGCGGAATCGGAGCTCCGCCCGACTGGACCGCCGCTCTGGGCCGGCTCGAGCAATGGGCCGATCGCGATCCCGTCGCCGCCCGGCAGCTCGAGCTGATCGAGCGAATGGCAATCGACGATGAGGGCAATCCAAATCGGGCTTACGAACCCTGCACGATCTGCGAGGGCCCGCGCATCGAGCGGGTGGACGGGCTGATCACCCAAGAAGAGTGCAGCTTCCTCATCGAGCTCGTGCAACCGCGGATGCAACGCGCGACGATTTTCCATGAAGGCGAGCAGCGTTTCATCGAGGATCCGATCCGGCGGTCGGACAAGGCGGCCTTCTCGATCGTCAGCGAATGGCCATTCGTTCGTGCGATCAATCGACGCATCGCCGCCGCCACGGCGACGGCGGTCGAATGCGGCGAGCCGCTGCAAATTCTCCGCTACGGGCCCACGCAGGAATATCAGCCGCATTTCGACGCCATCGCCGGGATGGACAATCCGCGCGTCCTGACCGCACTCACCTGGCTGAACGAAGATTATGAAGGCGGGGAGACGCGCTTCGACCGACTCGGCCTCAGTGAGAGGGGAAGGACGGGCGACCTGATGCTGTTCGCCAATACCCATGCTGACGGCAGCCCCGACGAGCGCACGCTCCATTCGGGGGCGCCGGTCGTGGCGGGCGCAAAATATATGGCCTCACGGTGGATCCGCGCGCACCCGCCGGGTGAGCGCGGCTTCGGGCGTCACGAGGTCGAGCGAAGCTAGGCGAGGATCAGCGCCGCCGCGGCGCCAAGTGCTGCCGAGATCGCGGCGACGAGCGCCGGACTGAGCCAGCGGCGGTGCTCGATGATCTCAATTTCCGGCAATGGCGGAGACGGGGGCGCGGCGCCTCGCGGCGGATAATATTGGTCGAGACGATCGACCAGCTCGGGCAGCTTCTTCGCCGCGCGCACGAGCTCGATGATGCGGTCGGCGTAATAGGCCTCGGGGCCGAGCTCGGAGCGGATCCATTCCCGCAGGAACGGCTCGGCGGTTTCCCACATGTTGATGTCCGGGTCGAGCGCAGTCGCCACCCCCTCGTTCATCACCATCGTCTTTTGCAGCAGCAGCAAATGCGGCTGCGTCTGCATGTCGAAATCACGGGTGATCGCAAACAGGGTTTCGAGCATCCTGCCGATCGAGATTTCCTTGACCGGAAGACCGCGGATCGGCTCGCCGGCAGCGCGCAGCGCCGTCGCGAACTCGTCGACATTGTGGTGGGCGGGCACATATTGCGCCTCGAAATGGATCTCGGCGACGCGGCGATAATCGCCGGTAATCAGGCCGTAGAGGATTTCCGCGAGCCACACACGCGCCCGCCGGTCGATGCGGCCCATGATGCCGAAGTCGATCGCGCCGATGCGGCCGTCGGGAAGAGCGAACAAATTTCCGTGGTGGAGGTCGGCGTGGAAGAAGCCGTCGACCACTGCCTGGCGGAGGAAGGCGCGGACAAGGCTCGCAGCGAGCGCCTTGCAGTCGTGGCCCGCCTCGATCAGCGCATCGCGGTCGCTGAGCTTGATCCCGTCGAGCCATTCCATCGTCAGCACTCGACGGGCGGTGCGGCGCCAGTCGATTTGCGGAACGTAATAGCCGGGCTCGGCGACCATATTCTCGCGCAGCTCGGACGCCGACGCGCCTTCGCGCTGGAGATCAAGCTCACGCGCCGTCCACTGGCGGAAATGGGCGACGACCAGCCGCGGGCGAAGCCGCTGAGCCTCGCCGCCATAGCGCTCGACATGGGCTGCCGCCCATTCATAGGTCTCGATCGCCTTAGCGAATTCCTCCTCGACCCCGGGACGAAGGACTTTGACGGCCACTTCGCGCCCGTCGGTGGTCACTGCGCGGTGCACCTGTGCGATCGAGGCCGATCCGATCGGGACTTCGTCGAACTCGGCATAGAGCGTGTCGAGCGGCGCACCGAACGCCTGTTCAATAGTCTCGCGGATGTCTGCGTAACGCGCCGGCGGCAGGTCGTCCTGAAGCAGGGACAAATTTGCTGCGGCCTCGGCGCCGACGAGGTCGGGCCGCGTCGAAAGCGCCTGGCCGAGCTTCACGGCGGCCGGGCCGATCGCGACGAGCGCGTCGGCATATTGCGGGGTAGGCGGGATGCGCGCGCCGAAGCGGGCAATGCGCGACAGTCGCCGAACCGGCGGCGGGGTCAGCGGATCGCGTTCGATTCCGCGCAGCGCGCCGTGGCGGGCAAGCGTCCGACCCCACTTTAGCAGACGCCACAAATGGGTGACCGAAGTCGTCAAATCTTCCAGCCCGAATGGATCGTCACAAGGCCTCCAAGCATCGGCTCGACCGCGGCGCGTAAGAAGCCCGCGTCCGCGACCATTCGCCGGAACGCCTGTGGCCGCGGAAAGCGTCGGATGCTTTCGACCAGATAGCGGTAGCTGTCCTCGTCATCCGCGACCGCCTTGCCGATGCGCGGAATGACGTTTGACGCCCAGCTTTCGTAGATCTGGGCAAAGCCCGGCCAGTCGCTGCTCGAGAATTCCATGCAGTAGAAGCGCCCGCCGCGTTTCAGCACGCGATGCGCTTCGCGCAGCGCCGCCGGGATGTCGGTCACGTTCCGGATGCCGAAGACGATGGTGTAGGCGTCGAAGCTCCCGTCGTCGAACGTCAGCGTTTCCGCATTTTCGACCTTCCATTCGAGGCCGGAAAGGCCGCGCTCTCTCGCCCGTTCGCGCCCGACCTCGAGCATGTCGGCGTTGATGTCGGCCACGGTCACCCGCGCGCCGCGCCGGGCCATGCGAAAGGCGACGTCGCCCGTGCCGCCGGCCATGTCGAGGATATCCTCCCCGGCGCGCGGCTTCACGCGGTTCACGAACCGATCCTTCCACAGCCGATGCATTCCGCCCGACATGAGGTCGTTCATCAGATCGTAGCGCCGGGCGACCGAGCTGAAGACCTCGCCGACGCGGCGCGTCTTCTCCTCGGGGCTGACCAGCTGGTCGCCGAAATTCACGCGGTCACTCATCGGCCAGCGCCTCTAGCGAGCTTGGCCCGGCTTCGCCATATCGCCCGGCAATGCCCGAGCTTCCCGAAGTCGAGACCACGGTGCGCGGCCTGGAACGGGTGCTCGAGGGCCGCCGCATCGCCAGGATAGAGGCGCGCCGGCCCGACCTTCGGCGTGTGTTGCCGCCGGACCTTGGTCAGCGTCTCACCGGCGCCCGGGTCGAGGGCCTTCGCCGCCGCGCCAAATATGGGCTGATCGATACCGACCGCGGCGATACTTTGGTCTTTCACCTGGGCATGTCGGGGCGATGGCGGATCGAGCCGCAGTCGATCGACAAGCACGACCACATCCTCATCGATACCGACGACGGCCGGCGGGTCGCCCTCAACGACCCGCGACGGTTCGGTTCGATCGACCTCTTGCCGACCGCCGACCTCGACCAGTGCGAGCCGTTCCGGACCATGGGGCCGGAGCCGTTCGCGCTCGACCCGCGCGAGCTCAAGCGCCGCCTTTCCGCCCGCAACGCGGCGATCAAGCTGCTTCTGCTCGACCAGCGAATCGTCGCCGGGCTCGGCAACATCTATGTCTGCGAGGCGCTGTTCCGCGCCGGAATCCATCCCGCCCGTGCCGGCGGCTCCATCTCGCTCGACCGCCTGCGACGGCTGGTGGGCGCGATCGAGGAGGTGCTTGCCGAAGCGATCGAAGCCGGCGGTTCGACGCTTCGCGATTTCGCCGCGCCGGACGGCGAGCTCGGCTATTTCGTCAAGAGTTTTTGCGTCTATGACCGCGAAGGGCAGACGTGCCGTTGCGGAGCTCCCGTCAGGCGCATCCCGCAGGGTGGGCGCTCGACCTTCTATTGTCCGTGCTGCCAGCGTTGACCTCAGGGGCGGTTGAAGCTAGGGGAACGCCCACGTCGGCGCAGCCGTTTGGCTTTGCGCCGCTTTTTCATTGAGCTGCACCAAGAGGAATTCATGGCGAACACGCCGCAGGCCAAGAAGCGCATCCGTCGCAACGCGAAGCGGGCGACCATCAACCATTCCCGAATCAGCCGTATCCGGACCTTCATCAAGGCCGTCGAGTCGGCGATCGCGTCGGGCCAGAAGGCCGAGGCCGCCGATGCGCTGAAGAAGGTCCAGCCGGAAATCGCCCGCGGCGTCTCGCGCGGCGTCATCCACAAGAACACGGCTGCCCGCAAGTTTTCGAGGCTGTCCAAGCGGGTTGCTTCGCTCGGCTGAAACCGGGCCTTAACAGCAGCTTTGGCGGGCCGTCGGGAAACCGGCGGCCCGTCCCGATTCTGGACTGACAAAAAAATGCAGCAATTCCCGCGATTCGCGCGGCGGTTAACGACGGGATAACCGAAAAAACGGCGATTTCCTGCCGATTTGCGGCAGTTTCGGCGCGATTCCTATGTCAAGCGCATTTATTTCGTCTGGGTGAAAAAACGGCACTTGCAACGGACCGCAGACAATCTCACAAAGGCCTTTCCGGGCGCGAATCCGCGCCGGGGGCAAGAGAGAAAAGAGACCATCGGCTTGCGACTCGCGTCGCCGGCAGCGGACGAGTCTTGTCTCTTGCAGGGGGGTTTGACGAGGGAGGCGCGGACCAGTGCAAGCGGTTGGGGCGAATTCGTCAGTTGAACCGGCTGGAGCAGGCGTTGCAGCGCCGCTCGACGCGGCCTGGGAATCGATCCGCACAGGACTTCGCCGCGATCTTGGCGCCCGAACCTTCGACGGCTGGCTGAAGCCGGCCGAGCTCGGCAGCTTCGACCCCGACAGCGGCGCGCTCGATATCGTGATGCCGAGCCAGTTCATGGCGGACTGGGTGCGCTCGCACTTCGGCGAGCGGCTGACCCTGGCCTGGAAGACGGTGCTGCCGATAGTGCGCGACGTGCGCGTGATCGCCGCCGCCGACGCTCCGCGGCCGGCGCCACTGCTGATCCTCGAGGAGGCTCCAGCGCCCGCCGAGCGCGACCCGAATGCGCCCAATTTCGACCCGCGCTACCGGTTCGAGACGTTCGTCGTGGGCAAGGCCAATGAAGTGGCCGCCACCGCCGCGCGCACGCTGGCGACGTCGGCAACGGTCAGCTTCAACCCCTTGTTCATCCATGGCGGTACGGGCCGCGGCAAGACCCACCTTCTCCACGCGATCGGACATGCGTTCCTTGCCCGCAATCGCGGCGCGCGCGTCGTTTCGATGTCGGCCGAGAAGTTCATGGTCGAGTTCATCCGCGCGCTGAAGGAGAATGACACGATCGGCTTCAAGCAGCGGCTGCGCAACGCCGACCTGCTGCTGATCGACGACGTCCAGTTCATCGCCGGCAAGGATTCCACCCAGGAAGAATTCTTCCACACGATGAACGAGATCATCACCGCCGGCCGCCGGCTGGTGATCACGTCCGACCGCGCCCCGCAGGATCTCGACGGAATCGCGCCGCGCATCCTGTCGCGGCTTTCCTGGGGCCTCGTCGCCGACATCAATTCCGCCGATTACGAGCTGCGCTTCAACATTATCGTATCGAAGCTCGAGGCGCTGCCCGGCGTGGAAATGCCGCGCAACGTCATCGACTTCCTCGCGCGGCGGGTGACGAGCTCGATCCGCGAGCTCGAAGGTGCCCTCAACCGCATCGGCGCTTATGCGATGATGACCGGTCGGCCGATCGACGTCGCGTTCGTCGAGGAAGTGCTGGCCAACGTGCTGCGCGCCAACCAGCGCCGCATCTCGATTGACGAGATCCAGACCCAGGTTGCCGAACATTACCGCATCCGCAAGGCCGAGATGACCTCGGCGAGGCGCGCCCGCGAAGTCGCGCGCCCGCGTCAGGTGGCGATGTATCTGTCGAAGCAGCTGACGCCCAAGTCGCTGCCCGACATCGGCCGCCGCTTCGGGGGCCGCGACCATACGACGGTGATCCACGCCGTCCGCCAGATCGAGAAGCTCCGGGCGAGCGACGCCGAGCTCGACGCCGACATTCGGCTGCTGACCCGCCAGCTCGAAGGCTAAGCGTAAGGCATACGGAAAAGGGCCCGCCGGATTGCTCCGGCGGGCCCTTTTCCTTCGCCCCTCGAAACGCGAATTCTAGCGCACTTAATTTTTCTTGGCCGGGACCGTGATCCGGACCGTTTCGCCATTCTTGCCGGGGAAGCCGGTGAACATCGCCTGGATCAGGTTCGGGACCAGCACATCCTCATTGTCGGTCTGCGATCGAGCTTTGGCCTGGCCATGGAACAGCGGCGCGTTGGTGCCGCGCTGGACAATGCTCATGTCCAGATACGACTTGTAAACCGTATATTCGCGGATGCGGCCCGGCCCGTATGGATCAAAGCCATATGCGCCGCCGTACGATGCGTAGGGCCGGTAGTACCAGAAGGATCGTCCCAGCCGTAATAGAAGGGGTCGCGGCTCCAGCGCGAATAATAGGGCCGGCCGTAGTAGACGCCCCAGAAGGGGTCGTAGAAGGGATCGCGCCAGCCGAACCCGCCATAACGGCCGAAGCCCCCGTAGGGACCATAGGCGCCGTATCCAATCGGCCGGTCGTCGACATATTCGGTCTTGCCCTCATCGACGCCATAGTCGAGCTTGACCAGCATGTCGGCGAGCTGCGGCGCCCCTGCGGGCTTATAGCCTTTCGCTTCGAGCTGCTGCGACACCATCGACGCATAACGGTAGAATTGCGGGCTCGCCGTCCCCTGGGCGGGAACGACGTAGAAGCTCTGGCCGACCGGGATCGAAGCCGGCGTGTAGCGGGTGACGTTTGTGTTGAGGCCGGTTGTGCAGGCGGATACGCCGAGCGCGGCGATCCCCAGCGCCGCGGCGGCGGCCAGTTTCCGAATACGCATTTCACTCACCTCGACTCGTCGAAAGGCAGGACGTCGCCCCGCTTATAACATCGAAGTGAGTGAACCGTCGATGAAGCGTGTTTTCAATGGGTTAAGTCGAGGCTAGCGCAGTCCGACCGCTCGGTAGGCACCATCCAGGGTGGGCGCAGCCAGTGCCGCCGCGCGTTCGGACCCCAGCTCCAGCAATCGGTCGAGTTCCGCCGGGTCCGAGCGAAGCTCGATCAGGCGGGCGCGGAGCGGCCCGAGCAGGCCGATGAGCACGTCGGCGAGCGCGGGCTTGAACGCGCCGAAGCCCTGACCGGCGAAGCGGCCAAGCACCTCGTCGACGGTTTCCCCGGTGACCGCCGCGTAGATACCGACCAGGTTCTTCGCTTCGAGCCGCCCATCGAGTTCGTCGGTATTGTCGGGAAGCGGCTCAGGGTCGGTCTTTGCCTTGCGGATCTTCTGCGCGATCTCGTCATTACTGTCCGTCAGGTGGATCCGGCTCATGTCCGACGGGTCCGACTTGGACATTTTCGATCGCCCGTCGCGCAGGCTCATCACGCGTGCCGCAGTCCCGCCGCCGATGAACGGTTCGGGCGGGACGAACAGGTCGACATCGAAGTCGGTATTGAACTTGAGCGCGATGTCGCGGGTCAGCTCGATATGCTGCTTCTGGTCCTCGCCCACGGGCACGTGCGTGGCGCGATAGAGCAGGATGTCGGCGGCCTGAAGCACGGGATAGTCGAACAGGGCGACCGACGCGCCCTCGCGGTTCTTTCCCGCTTTGTCTTTCCACTGGGTCATGCGGTTGAGCCAGCCCATGCGCGCCGTCCCATTGAGGATCCAGCACAGCTCGGAATGGGCAGGGACCGCGCTCTGCGCGAATAGAGTGGACTTCGCCGGGTCGATTCCGCTGGCGATCAGCGCCGCCGCCATCTCGCGGATGCTCGAGCGGCGCACTTCGGGGTCCATATATTCGGACAGCGAATGGAGGTCGGCGAGGAAGTAGAGGCATTCCGCCTCATCCTGCATCCGCACCCAGCGCAGGATCGCTCCCAAAAGGTTGCCGAGGTGCAGACCGCCGGTCGGCTGGATTCCGGAGACGACGCGGATACCGGAGTTGCCGTTCATGCCTCCACCTTCTTGCGCCGCAGCAGCACCAGGAGATCCTCCTTGTCCATTCCGCCTGTCACCCAGGCGATCGCGAAATAGACCAGCGACCCGGCCCCGATCAGGGCGACCGTGCCGATGAGGCGCTGGCCGATCGAGCCGCCGAAATACGCATCGAGCAGGCCTCCGACGAGCCAGATCGTCGCCCCCATGGCGAGCGCTGCAAGCAGTTGCTTGGCGAGCCTCGCTCCGAGCCAGCGTTCGACTCGGAAATGGCCGCGCCGAACGAGGAAGGCATAGAGCGCGAGCGCATTGAGCCAGGCTGCGGCGGACGTCGTGATCGGAAGGATCGCAATGCCGACGTCGTCGATCCAGATGAAGTTCGCGGCAACGCCGAGGGCCAGGCTCGTGAGAGTCAGGATCACGGGCGTCTTCATGTCCTTGCGCGCGTAAAAGCCGGGCGCGAGCACCTTGATCATCACATATGCGGGTAGGCCGGTGACGAGGATCGAGAGGACAAGCGCGGAGGTCGCAGCGTCGCTGGCCGTGAACCTCCCCCCTTCGAACAGCACGGTCATGATCGGCGCGGCCGCCACCACGAGGGCAATCGTGGCCGGGATTGTCAAAAGCATTGCGAGCTCGGTTGCGCGGCCCTGGATCATCGCCGCTTCGCGCTCGTCGCCGAGGCCGATGTTGCGGCTGATCGCCGGCAGGATCGCAGTCCCGATCGCCGAGCCGACGAGGGCCAGCGGCAGTTGGTTCAGGCGGTCGGCCTGGCTCAGATAGACGAAACTGCCTTCGGGCAGGCGAGTCGCAAAATAGGCGTAGAACAGCTGGCTGATATAATAACCGCCGGCGCCGATGGTCGCGGGCAGGATCAGGATCAGCAGCTCCTTGACCCGCGGTGTCATCCGCGGCGGCAGCAGCTTCAAGGTGATCCCGGCGCGGCGCGCGGCGACCATGCACAGCGCAAGCTGCAGCACACCGCCGACCAGTACGGCCCAGGCCATGGCGACTGCCGTGTCGCGTCCGCCCTGGGGCACCAGGAGCAGCGCGGCGAGCAGGGCGACGTTAAGCAGCGCCGGAGCGAAAGCCGCTGCCACGAAGCGCGAAAGTGAATTGAGGATTCCGCTGAACAGCGAAACCATGCTGATGAAGATCAGATAAGGAAACGTGACCCGCGTCAGATAGACGGTGAAGGCGAACTTTTCGGGGTCTTCGGTCCAGCGGTCGCTCGCGACGGCGATCACCACTGCCGGCATGGCGATAACGAACAGCGCCGTGATCAGGATCAGGATCGGCAGGAAAACTGCCTGAACTTCCTCGGCGAAGCGCTTTGCGTCGCTGAGGTCACCGTCGCTGCCGATGCGCCGGGCGAATAAAGGTAC
The DNA here is from genome assembly GCA_035540475.1 of Sphingomicrobium sp. Classification (GTDB taxonomy): domain Bacteria; phylum Pseudomonadota; class Alphaproteobacteria; order Sphingomonadales; family Sphingomonadaceae; genus Sphingomicrobium. Next base: position 14,143 of record DATLGK010000064.1, on the reverse strand, counting down.
GAAGCCCTGGCTGAAGGCGCCCTCGCCAAGCAGCCGCCGAAGGAGGTTCGGCAGCTGGAATGCCCAGATGAACACCTCGGCCGCGCCGGACGCGCCCATGATCCGGGCGAAGACCATCTCTCGCGCGAAGCCAAGAATTCGGCTGACAAGCGTCAGGCCGCCGATCGTGCCGCCTGCCTTAAGGAGATTCATGGCCGCCGCCTGGCTAGGCGAGCATCAGGCCTGGGGCGGCGTCTGCTCGCTGCCGCCCGCGCCATTGTCGTCGATTCCCTCCTGCTGGGCCGCCTGGACCTGTGACATGTAGGCCGAGGCAAAGTCGATCGGGTCGAGCAGCAGCGGCGGGAAGCCGGTGTTGGCGATCGCGTCGGACACGACCTGGCGGGCAAAGGGGAAAAGCAGCCGCGGCGCCTCGACCAGCAGGAACGGCGGAAGCGCTTCCTCCGGGAGGTTGCGCAGGCCGAACACCCCGCCGTAGCTGAGGTCGACCACGAAATGGACGCCGTTTTCGGACCGCGCCGCGACATCGATCTTGAGGATCACCTCGTGCAGATCGTCGCCGGCCTTTTCGACGTTGATGTTGAACTGGACGTCGAGCGAGGGCTGGACCTGCCACGAATAGACTTGCGGCGCGCTGGGATTTTCGACCGACAAGTCCTTGATATATTGGGCGAGGATCGAGACCTGCGGCTCCGTCCCCGGATTCACCGAGCCATTGCCGTTCGCGCTTGCGTCCTGGTCCGCCATTAATGCTGTCCTTACAAGATGTTCCGAATGCCGGGAGCCGCGGCTGGGGTAGCGGCGGTCAGAGGCGAGCGCCTAGCAGTCGCACTTATGCGGCGCAATGGCGCCTTCGTGCGTTGGCGGTGTTGGAATATTTCATCGACCGGCACTATGTTGGGCGCCACGACATATAGGACCTGAAATTGACCCTGATCGTCATCCTTGCATTGGTTGCGCTGTTCATCGGGCTTCGCCTCTATAGCGTCCTTGGCGAACGCACCGGCCATGAGCAGCAGCCGATCCTCAAGCCGGCCGAATCCGACGCGCGGGTCGAGCCGCGCGCTCCCCAGCCGCATGTCGCGCAGCCGACCCCCGCGGATCCCGGCGAGATGTCATTCGTGCCTACGGCGGGCCCCGGTGTCCGGGCGATCCTTGCGGCCGACCCGACCTTCGACGTCGCCCGCTTCCTCGAGGGGGCCAAGGCGGCGTACCGGATGATTCTCGAGGCCTTCTGGAAGGGCGAGCTCGATACGCTTCGCCCGCTGGTCGATTCGCACGTCTATGAGGCGTTCGCGAGCGCTGTCGAGCAGCGCCGCAAGGCCGGTCTTGTGCTCGAAAATCGCATTGTTGCGATTGATCAAGCCATCATCGCCGAAGCCTCGATCGAGCAGGCGGTGGCAATTTTGACCGTGCGTTTCGAGGCGGACATTGCGGCCGTGACGCGCGATTCGGACGGGAACGTCGTCGCCGGATCGCTGAGCGACGCTGTCCAGACCAGGGACCTGTGGACCTTCCGCCGCGACACCGGCTCGTCCGATCCGAACTGGATCCTCATCGAGACTGACGAGGAAGAGTGAGCCTGCTCGGCCGGGCGGCGCTGGCCGCGACCCTGACTCTCCTCGCCGCCTGCGCTTCCCCGCCGACACCCCAGCCGGCGCCCGTTCCCCTTCCTCCGGCGCAGCCGCAGCCGCAGCCGCCTGTGGTCCCGCCGCCGCCGACCGCACCCGTTGGCCGCACTGCGCTCGAAACCGGCATCAAGCTCGAGGCGCCGCGCGTCCTGCGTCACGACGAAGCCGCCCGCGCGCTTGCAACCTTCCGCATCAGCTGCCCGGTGGTCACCCGCCGCAAGGACTCGTCTGGCCTGACCCAAGGCAGCGACTGGCAGGGCGTGTGCGCGCAGGCCGCGTCGCTCGATCCGAGCTATGCGCCGGGGTTCTTCTACTACGCGTTCGACTGGGTGCGGGTCGGCGACGGCCGCGCCTTCGCGACCGGCTATTACGAGCCGGAGATCGAAGGTTCCCGGGTTCCGTTGCCGGGATACGTGCCGATCTACGCTGTCCCACCAGATCTCGTGCGCTGCACCAAGCCGGACGGAACGACCGGCCGTGGCAGGATCGACGCGCGCGGCGTCTGCACGCTCTATTTCACCCGCGGCGAAATCGAGGATGGGGCTCTCCGGGGACGCGGCCTCGAGCTCGCATGGGCCAAGGACCCGGTCGAGCTGTTCTTCCTCGAGATTCAAGGGTCCGGCCGAGTCCGCTTGCCCGACGGCAGCGTCATGCGCATCGGCTATGCGAGCCAGAACGGCCGCGAATATGTCGGCATCGGGCGCTTGCTGCGCGAGCGCGGCATCCTTCCGCCGGGCGGCGCCAGCATGCAGGCGATCAAAGAGTGGATCCGCGCCAATCCCGAACAGGGCAGGGCGCTGATGCGCGAGAATCTTTCCTACGTCTTCTTCCGGGAGCTGACCGGCCCGGGGCCGCTTGGAGCGCTCGGCGTGCCGGTAACGCCGCGGGCGACGGTCGCGGCTGATCCCAATTACGTCCCCCTCGGCGCCCCTGTTTACGTGCACAAGGCCGACCGGCGCGAAGCGGACGGCTTGTGGATCGCCCAGGACACCGGCGGGGCGATCAAGGGTCCCAATCGCCTGGACACCTTCTGGGGTGCGGGCGAAGAAGCGGTGGCGATTGCCGGGGGGATGTCGGCCAATGGCGAAGCGCTGATCCTGATCCCGAAAGGGGTGGCGGCGCGTGCGCTCCCTCAGCGCTGAGGAAGCCGCGCTTTGGGCGAAGGTCGCCGCGACGATCCGACCGCTATCAAGGGACCCTGTCGAACCGCCGCTCATCCATGAACAGGCGAAATCTCCGCCTGGCCGCCAGCCCGTCCCGAAAGCACCCCATCGTCGACCAGTCCAACCTCGGCCAGCGGTGGCGATCGAAGCGAGGACGCTCGACGGCAGCTGGGACAAGAGGCTGCGCAGCGGATCGGTCGAGCCTGACCGGATCCTCGACCTGCATGGCATGAATCTCGATCGTGCGTGGCTCGCGATCGACCGCGCGCTGGAGCAGGCGATTGCCCGCGGTGAACGGATATTGCTGCTGATCACCGGCCATCGCCCTGCCGGCGAACCGCCGCTCGAGCGCGGCAAGATCCGGGCCGCCGTCCACGACTGGCTCGTGGCTTCGAGACACTCCCGGCACATTGCGGCGGTCCGGGGCGCGCATCGTCGCCACGGCGGCGGTGGAAGCCTCTACATCGTGCTCCGGCGACCCCGCCACAGCCGCTGACCTTTTCTTAACTCTCCTTCGGTAACGCGGGTGCATAGGCGGGCGTTGCCGTCTGGCGAGGCGTTTTTCGAGCGATGAAAGCAGGCACGGCCCAGAAGATCAGCAACGCGATCCTGTCGTGTACCGCTGGCTTCGCCTCCTTCCTATTCTCGCTGACGGCCCTGCTCTACCTGACGGAGCTGGACCAGAAGATCGTCGCTGCACTGGTCGCCGGCGCCTTCTGCCTACTGATCAGCTACATCGCCTCGGAGCGTCCCAACAGCGAGAGCGCCCGCGCGCTGGCGGCGCTCAGCGAGCGCTTGCTCGCGGTCGAGGACGGCGACCTCGTCTCCCCCGCCCCCCCGGCGGTACAGCGCACCATGCCGAAGCTCGCTGCGGCCGTGGACAGCCTGTTCGCCGAGGTTCGCGCGTCGATCGAGAACGCCCATGCGCTCGGAATGTACGACCCGGTGACCTCGCTGCCCAACCGCCTCCACTTCCGCTCGGAAGCCGACAAGCTGCTGAGCGAAGTGCTCGTCGGCACCCGCTCGGCGATGCTGTTCGTCGACCTCGACCGGTTCAAGACGGTCAACGACAGCCTCGGCCACGCTCGCGGCGATCAGTTGCTCATCATGGTGGCCAACCGGCTCCGCGTCGTTGTCAATGCTGAATTCACGGGCAGCGCCCGCACTCGCCCGCTGCTCGCGCGGCTGGCGGGCGACGAGTTCACCATGTTCTTCCCCGAGATCGACTCGGTCGAAGAGATCGAGCGGGTCGCCCGGCGCGTTGCCGTCTCCATCGCCGAGCCGTTCGAACTCTTCTCGCACAGCGTCGACATCGGCGCGTCGGTCGGGATTGCCGTGTCCCCCGACCATGGCACTAGCATCGAGGCGCTGATGCGCGCTGCGGACATCGCCATGTATCGCGCCAAGTCGAGTGGCGGCGGGCAGCATTGCCTCTTCAATTCCGATCTCGCGGCCGAGCATCAGGTGAAGATCGACACCGAAAGGGCGCTCACCGAGGCGGTGCAGCGCGGCGAATTCACGCTCGCCTTCCAGCCGCAGATGAGCCTGGTGACGGGCGAGGTCGCCGGCGCGGAAGCGCTGCTGCGTTGGAACCATCCGCGGGAGGGAATGCGCCTTCCAGGCTCCTTCATCCCGATTGCCGAGCGCACCGGACTGATCGCCGAGATCGGGGACTGGGTGCTGAGCGAGGTTACCGCGACGCTCAGCAATTGGGTGCGGGACGGATTCGAAGGGCGACTGGCGTTCAACATCAGCCCGCGCCAGGTCGACCGGCCCGATTTCTTCCTCAAGTTGCGGCAGGTGTTGGCGGATGCCGATGTACCGTTGTCGAGGATCGAGCTCGAATTCACCGAAAGCGCGGCGATGGAGGTGAGCGCCGCAGTGCTCGAGGAGATCGCCTCCCTGCGCGCTGATGGAGTGCGGATCGCGATCGACGATTTCGGCACCGGCTATTCGAATATCGCGCGGCTCCGCTCGATGCCGCTCGACCGGGTGAAGCTCGATCCCTCGCTGATCGTCGACATCGAGGGTTCGGAACGGGCGCGGGTCATCGTCCAGGCGGTCATCCAGCTGATCAAGGGCGTCGAGTGCGAGGTCGTCGCCGAGGCCGTCGAAACTGTCGCCCAGGCCGACATCTTGCGCACGATGGGCTGCGACACGGTGCAGGGGTTCGTTTTCGCACCGGCGATGTTCGAAGAGGAATTTCTCGCCTGGACGCGCAATGCGAGCCCGGGCTCGCGTTCGGTCGCCTAGGTCCGCTCCATAACCCTGCGCACGATCCGTTCGTAGATCCGCGACAAGCTTTCGATATCCTCGACCCGCGCGCATTCGCCGACCTTGTGCATGGTCGCGTTGGGCAGACCGAAATCGACCACCGGGCAGAGCTTGATCAGAAAGCGGCCATCCGACGTGCCGCCGCTGGTCGACAGCTCTGGCTTGCGCCCGGTCTCCTGCGCGATCGAGTCGACGATGACGTCGTAGAGCGGACCTGGCGGAGTGAGGAAGGCTTCGCCCGATATGCGCGCCGTCACCTTGGCCTCGAGCGCCTCACTTCGGACAATGTGTTCGACGCGTTCGACCAGCTCGGCCCCGCTGTGGAGATTGTTGAAGCGGATGTTGAGCTGCGCTGTCGCCGATCCGGGGATCACGTTGCTCGCGTTCGTCGGCGTCGAAATAGCGGTGAATTCGAGGTTAGACGGCGGAAATTGCTCGGTGCCGTCGTCGAGGTGAAGCGCGTCGAGCGCGGCGACGATCCGCGCGAGCGTCGGCACGGGATTGGTCGCGCGGTGCGGGTACGCCACGTGACCCTGAACGCCGGGCACTTCGATCCACATGTTGACCGAGCCGCGGCGTCCGATCTTGACCGTGTCGCCGAGCCGCTCGACCGAGGTCGGCTCACCGATCAGAACCATGTCGGGCCGGATCTGGCGCTCGTTCAGCCAGTCGATGATTCTGGGGGTGCCGTAAGTCGCATAGCCTTCCTCGTCGCCGGTGATGAGCAGCGACAATGTGCCCTCGACGTCGCCCAGCCGCGAGAGCGCCGCGACATAAGCGGCGATGGCGCTTTTCATGTCGTTGGCGCCGCGGCCGATCAGAAGCCCGTCCTCGACGCGCGCCTCGAACGGGTCGAACGCCCAGCCTTCGCCCGCCGGCACCACATCAAGATGCCCAGCAAAGCCGAAGTGGGGGCTGCCCGACCCACGGATCGCGACCATGTTCTCGGTCGGGCCGTCGGGCGGCTCGCCCATGACCCAGCGATGGACCGTAAACCCGAGCGGCTCGAGTGCCGCCGCGAGCAGGTCGAAAACCTCACCCCGCGCGGGCGTGACGCTGGGACAACGGACAAGGTCTGCGGCGAACGATACGGGGTCGATCGGCTGGGGCATCGGAAGAGACCTAGCAACCATTCGAATGCTGGCAAGCCAGGTCGATTGCAGCGCCATGTTGGGCAGCAATTTCGGCGAATTGCGGAAAAAGGTGCGGATTAGGGGTTGCATGTCCGCTACAAATGTAGCACGCTACAAATGTAGCACGAGCTCGTGCGGGTGAGGAACAGGGAGAGTTGTGATGCTCGTGTTGCGTAGCGTGCGCGTGGTTTTGCTTGCCGGCACCGGATTTGTCGGGGGAGCTGCCATGGCGCAGACGACCCCTCCAAGCAGCGATCCTGCGGTCGCCCCGGCGCCCCAGCCCGCAGTGGCGCCTGGAAAGAAGATCTATACCGCCACCGATTTCGCACGCTTCGCGCCCCGCAATGCGCTCGACATGCTTCGCCAGGTCCCGGGGTTCATCATCCGCGAGGCGGCGCAGGAGAGAGGCTTTGGCCAGGCCTCGGAAAACGTTCTGCTCAACGGGGAGCGGGTTTCGAACAAGTCGGGCGGTGCCGTCGCCGAGCTGCAGAAGATTTCCGCCTCGAACGTCGAGCGGATCGAGATCGTGGATGCGGCGACGCTCGAGATCGCCGGTCTGACGGGGCAGGTGGCCAATGTGATCGTCAAGGCGGCGAAGAATGCGAGCGGCCAATTCTCCTGGCGCCCCGAGTTCCGGGCGCATTACAGCGACCCGATCTTCACGCGCGGCGACGTCAGCTATTCGGGGACCCGAGGCAGGCTCGACTATACGCTCGGCCTCGACAGCCAGGGCAGCCGAAGTGCCGCCGGCGGACCCACGACCATCTTCGATCCGGACAATGAGCCGTTCGAATTCCGCGACGATGCCTGGCATCACAATAGCGACCGGCCGAAGGTCAGCGGCCGCTTCACCTATCGCGCTGCCCAGTCGTCGGTGGGAAACCTCAACCTCGCTTACAGCCCCTATTGGAACCGCTACTTCGAGACCAGCAAACGCGAGCGCCCGAGTGGCGTGGACCGGGTCCGCGAGACCCGCGACCGGACCAGCGGCTTCAATTACGAAGTAGGAGGTGATTATGCATTCCCGCTGATTGGCGGAATGCTCAAGCTGATCGGCCTTCGGAAGTTCGATCATGAGCCATACCGCTCGACGTCGGTCTTCACCTTCGAGGACGGCTCTCCCGACCAGGGCGGCCGCTTCGAGCGCGACGGGCGGAGCGGCGAATGGATTGGCCGGACGGAGTATAGCTGGAAGCTCGGGCGCAACGACTTCCAGCTTTCTGCCGAGGGTGCGTTCAACAAGCTCGACAGCACGACCAGGCTGTTCGAGCTGAACGAAGCCGGGACGTTTGAGGAAATCCCACTGCCGGGCGGCACCGGACGCGTGCAGGAGGACCGTTACGAGGTGCTTGGAACGTTCGGGCGGCCGCTCAGCGACGTCTTGAACCTGCAGCTCACCGCGGGCGGGGAATATTCCAGGCTAAGCAGTTCGAGCGACGTCGCGAGCCTGAGCCGGAAATTCTTCCGGCCGAAGGGAAGCCTGTCGCTCGCGTGGAAGCCGAGAGATGACTTCGACCTCAGCTTCAAGGTCCGGCGGCGGGTCGGCCAGCTGAATTTCTACGACTTCCTGGCCTCGGTTAATCTCACCGACGACCGCGAGAATGCCGGCAACCTCGAACTCGTCCCGCCGCAGAGCTGGGAAGTCGATCTCGAGGGCACGAAGAAGCTCGGCGCTTGGGGCACGACCAGCCTGCGCCTGTTTCACCGCCGGTTCGACGACATTGTCGACATCATCCCGATCGGTGCAACTGGCCAGTCGCCGGGCAATATCGACCGCGCGGTGCGCTACGGCCTTGAATGGAAGGGGACGTGGCTGTTCGATCCGATCGGCTGGCGCGGCGCCAAGCTGGACACCTATGTCCTGTTCCAGCGCTCCCGGCTCCAGGATCCGCTCACCGGGGAGCATCGGCCGATCAGCAACACGCAGGTGCGGGCATTCGAGCTCAAGCTGCGGCACGACATTCCCAATAGCAAATGGGCCTGGGGCAGCGGATTCTTCAACAGCTGGTCGTCCAAGGCCTACCGGCTGACGGAGGTGGGCCGCCAGTGGGAGGGCCCGTATTGGCTGGACGCCTTTGTCGAGCACAAGGACGTGATGGGGCTGACGGTTCGAGCCAGCGTCAGCAACCTCCTGAACGCCCGCAGCCGTTGGGATCGCGAGGTGTACAGCGGCTTTCGAAACGCCCATCCGCTGTTATTCACCGAGCGGCGCAACCGGCTCATCGGACCGGTCTTCAGCATGTCGGTCAGAGGGAATTTCTAGCGGCGGAGAAGCTTGCTACAGCGGCCCCATGCCCAAGGTTCACCTGGATCGCATCGAGGAGACCAACAGCACCGGCTACCCGCCGCCGTTCGACCGCGAGGTCCAGGGGCGCTGGTACAAGAGGCTCGGCCCCGCGAGCGGCCTGACCGATTTCGGCGTCAGCCGAGTCCGGCTCGAGCCCGGGGCCTGGTCGTCGCAGCGCCACTGGCATGACGGCGAGGACGAATTCCTGGTGATGCTGGAAGGCGAGGCCGTTCTCGTCGAGGACGACGGGCGGACTTTGCTTCGGGCCGGCGACTGCGCGGCCTGGCCCAAGGGCAGCACCAACGGCCATCATCTGCGCAACGAGAGCGAGCGCGACTGCGTCTTCATCGTGGTTGGCGGAGGCGTTCGCAGCGGCGGCGGCTACAGTGACATCGACATGATGTTCACTGCCGACGGCCGCTATGTGCATAAGGACGGCACGCCTTATTAGGCGGCGCGGTCCTCTTCATATTGCTCGATCACCCAAGGTTCGTCCTGCGCCTTGTCGATCCACTCGGCGACATGCGGCTGGGAAAGCACGTTCTTCATATAGACAGCGGCAAAGCTCGGCACCGCGACCCCGTAAGTGATGAAGCGCGTGACCACCGGCGCGTACATCATGTCGGCGGCGCACCAGGAGCCGAACAGGAAGTCGCCGGTGCCGCCATAACGGGCGCGGGCCTGGGCCCAGAGCTGCAGAACTCGGTCGATCTCGTCGCGCACCGCGTCGCTGAGATCCTTGGGCGGAAAGCTCTTGCGGACGTTCATCGGCAGCTCGCGGCGCAAATTGGCGAAACCCGAATGCATTTCCGCGGACATCGACCGGGCGACCGCCCGAGCGCCTTCGTCCTCCGGCCAGTACAGCGCGCTTCCATAGCGGTCGGCAAGGAAGTCGATGATCGCCAGGCTGTCCCAAACAACGATGTCCTCGTCCCACAGGATCGGCACCTTGCCCAGCGACGGCGCGAACTCGTCGCCCTGGCGGCGCTGCTCCCAGTCCGCGTCGAACATCGGCACGACCAGCTCCTCGAACGGTTCGCCCGATTGCTTGCATGCTAGCCAGCCGCGCATCGACCAGCTGGAATAAGCGCGGTTGCCGATGATCAGCCTGAGCAAGGACAGCTCCCTTTCAGTGAATCGCAGCTTCGAGGATCGCAGTTCGTAACTCGGCGATGCCGCTGCCGGTTTCGCTTGATGTCGTCAAAACCATTGGGTGGGCGGCCGCATGCTTGCGCGCCTCGGCCGCCGTCTCCTCATAAATCGCGCCGAGCGCAGAGGCTTTGACCTTGTCCGCCTTGGTCAGGACGATCTGGTAATTGACTGCCGCTGCGTCGAGCATGTCCATGACCTCGCGATCGACCGCCTTCAGCCCATGGCGGGAGTCGACCAGCACCAAGGCGCGTTTGAGCACGGCGCGACCGCGCAGATAATCATTCACCAGGAAGCGCCAGCGTTTGACCATGTCCTTCGGGGCTTCGGCGAAACCGTAGCCCGGCATGTCGACCAGCCTGAGCTGGAGAGGGTCGCCTACGTCGAAGAAATTGAGCTCCTGCGTTCGCCCTGGGGTGTTCGACGTTCGCGCCAGGCTGTTGCGGTTGGTCAGCGCGTTGAGGAGGGAGCTCTTGCCGACGTTGGACCGGCCGGCAAACGCGATCTCCGGGACTTTTGGGTCAGGCAGGAATTTCAGGCCAGGCGCGGACTTGAGGAAAGTGACCGGGCCCGCGAACAGCTTTCGCGCGCGTTCCCCCAATTCCGCGTCGGGCCTCTCGGTCATGTCTGGACCGGATGGGTATCGGACAGGTGGAGCCCGTATCTGCGGTACAGCCACCACTGCTGGGCGATCGTCAGGATATTGTTGGTCAGCCAGTAGAGCTGCAGCCCGGCCGCGAACGGCGCCATCACGAACACCAGAACCCATGGCATGATCGCGAAAATCTGCGCCTGGGTTGGGTCCATCGGCTGCGGATTCAGCTTCATCGACAGCCACTGGGTCGCGCCGACCAGGATCGGAAGGACGCCGATGGCGAGGAACGCCGGCGGTGTGAAGTTGAGCAGCCCGAACAGATTGACGGGCGTCAGAGGATCGGGAGCCGAGAGGTCCTTGATCCACAAGACGAATGGCTGGTGGCGCATCTCCACGCTGACCATCAGCACCTTGTACAGCGCGTAGAAGATTGGGATTTGCAGAAGGATCGGTAGGCAGCCGGCGGCCGGGTTCACTTTTTCGGCCTGATAGAGCTTCAGGATCTCCTGCTGCTGGCGCTGCTTGTCGTCTTTGAAGCGCTCCTGGATCGCCTTCATCTTCGGCTGCAGCTTGCGCATCGCGGCCATCGACTGGAACTGCTTCTGGGCGATCGGGAACAACAAGGTCCGGACGATGAACGTCAGGCAGATGATGGCGACGCCGAAATTGCCGATATGCTCGAACAGCCAGAGCAGCAGGTAGAAGATCGGCCGCATGAACCACTCGAACCAGCCCCAGTCGATCGACTTAGACAGCTTCGGCATGCCCGCATCTTCGTAGCGGTCGAGCCACTGCTTTTCCTTGGCTCCGGCGAACAGGCGGGTCCGGGTGGTCAGTGTTTGCCCGGGTTCAACCGCTGCGGGGGCAAGTGCATAGTCGGCCTGGTATCCCCCGCTGGGGCTACGTCGGAAATCGGCGCTCATCGGCCCGCTGGGCACCAGCGCCGTTAGCCAGAAATGATCGGTGAAGCCGAGCCACCCGGAGACATTGTTGAACGACCTGCTACCCGTATCGAGCGTGTCATAGTCGACGCCGTAATCAGCCTTGCCTTCGAACACGGTGATCGGGCCGACATGGACCGTCCACATATCGGGGTCGGGGGACTTTGCGCCGCGGCTGACCAATCCGATCGGGCGAACCACGATCGGCTTGTCGGACGCGTTGAGCACGCTCTGCTGGATCGAAAACAGATAGCCGTCGTCGACGGAGACTTTGAGTTGGTAACCGGTCCCGTCGGGCATCGAGGTGCTGAGGGTGACCGGTTGTCCCGGCGTCAGCTCGCGGCGGTCGGCGGTCCACAGCGTATCAAGAGTCGGCGCATCGCCGCCCGCGGCGGTCCAGCCGAACTGAGCGATGTAGGACCCCGGGGTGCCGATCGGCGACAGCAGGCGGACTGGCCGCGCATCCCGCGCCAGCGACTGCTTCTGCCCGACCAGCAGCAGGTCGTCGATCTGCGCGCCCTTGAGATTGATTGAGCCTTCGAGGGACGGCGTTCTAATGACGACCCGCGGATCGGACGTCAGTGCTTCGGCGAGGGTGCGCAGCTTCGCCGGGGTGGGCACTCCGGCCGGTTGCGCCTGCGGCTGCGGCAGAGGCTGCTGCTTGCCTTCCTCGATCTTCGTCGTCTGCGGCGTGGCGGTCGGGAAATATTTCTCCGCGAGCCAGCTCCATCCAATCAGGACGAGCGCGCTCAGCACCACCGCGAGGACCATGTTCTTGCTGTCGTTCACGAATCTTCGATCCTCTTACGGCACGGGGTCGGGGCCCTGGCCGCCCCACGGGTGGCAACGGCAGATGCGCTTGAGGGCCATCCACCCCCCTCGGGCGGCCCCATAGCGTTCTATTGCGGTAATCGCATAGGCCGAGCAGCTCGGCTGATAACGGCAGCTTGGCGGCAGGATCTGCGAGGGCCCCTTTTGCCACGCTTTTGCGAAGAGGATCATGAGCTTCGCGATCATTGGCGCCGCAACCGGTCGAGCGCACCGGCGAGTTCGTTGCGCAGCTGGGCGAAGTCGCGCTCGATGCCTTTGGAACGTCCGATCATCACATGGTCGGCGCCTGCAAATCCCTTCGCCGGGACGATTTCACTGGCGAGCGCGCGGAAACGGCGCTTCATGCGATTGCGCACGACGGCGCCGCCGATCTTCTTGGTGACGGTGAAACCGACCCGCATCGCCGGATCGTTATCCTTGCGGTTGCGCACGAGCAGGACGAACCCGGGCGTGGACGCGCGCAGGCCGCTGTTGGCGGCGAGAAAATCCGCGCGCTTCTTTATGACAGCTAGGCGCTGAGCTTCTTGCGGCCGCGTGCGCGGCGAGCATTCAGCACCTTGCGGCCGCCTGGAGTCGCCATGCGGGCGCGAAACCCGTGACGCCGCTTGCGGACGAGATTGCTCGGCTGGAAGGTGCGCTTCATCGCTCATGCCTCAAAATCTAAAAGAAAAAGGGCCGCCGACAGGGGCAGCCGCTGTTGTCGGCGCCGATAGTCGAGAGGCTTCGCCAAGTCAACGGCCGGACCCCTCTCGCGGCAGTCAATCGGGCGCCGGCTCTCCCGGCTCGGCATCCGCCTTGCGAAGCGTTTCCCGCCGCTTCGCCGATCGCCGGCGCAGCGCCCAGTCGGTCCATCGCCCGGCCTTCGGCTTCCACCGTTTGAACTTCACATAGCGGCGCTTGGCCCACATGCTGGTCCTGAGGACGAGCGCAAGCCCGATGCCGGCGACGATGAGGCCTCCAGGTCCGGGGAGGGCGCCGACCAGCGGCGAGACCAGCAACAGGGCCAGGCCGAGAGCGAATAGGCTCCATTGCACGACCGGCAGGTCCATGAACTTCCGCCACTGCTCTCGCCGGATCATGCGTATTGATGTGGTGATACACCGGCATTCGCGCAAGGCGGCTTGCGAGCAGCATCCACAACGGTCTAGCTTCGATCCGCCGAGCTAGGGGGATTGTGCAGAGCGCTGGATGTTCGGGGGGCGGGGCCTGATGGCCGCGACCGTCGCTACTGTCGCCTATCTCGGCCTCGAAGCCCGCGCGGTCGAGGTGCAGGTGCAGCTGTCCTCCGGTCTCCCGCGATTCACCATCGTCGGCCTGCCCGACAATGCGGTGCGCGAGAGCCGCGAGCGGGTGAGGGCGGCGCTCGCGGCCATCGGGCTCGCGCTTCCGCCCAAGGTCATTACCGTCAATCTGTCGCCCGCCGACCTTCCCAAGGAGGGCTCGCATTACGATCTGCCGATCGCGCTCTGCCTGCTGGCAGCGATCGGCGCGACCGACGCCGAGAGCCTGTCGCATTACGTCGCTGTCGGCGAGCTGTGCCTCGACGGCCGGATCACCGCTTCGCCCGGCGTGCTCCTCGCCGCGATTCATGCCTCGTCGCAGGACAAGGGGCTAATCTGCCCAGCCGTGCAGGGGAGCGAAGCGAGCTGGGCGGGCGAGCTCGATGTGATCGCCGCGCCCGACCTTCTCGCGCTGCTTGCGCACCTCAAGGGCACGAGCCTGGTCCCTGCGCCGCCGCCGGCCGACGCCGAGCCTCCCGACGGCGGTCCCGACCTCGCGCAGGTGAAAGGCCAGGAGGTCGCCAAGCGCGCGCTCGAGATCGCGGCCGCGGGCGGTCACAATCTGCTGATGAGCGGGCCGCCCGGGGCTGGCAAGTCGCTGCTCGCCGCCTGCCTCCCCGGGATCCTGCCGCCGCTCCAGCCGAGTGAGGCGCTGGAAGTGTCGATGGTCGCTTCGGTCGCCGGCGAGCTGAATGGCGGGCGCATCCGCCGCAAGCGGCCGTTCCGCGCCCCGCATCACAGCGCTTCGATGCCCGCCCTGGTCGGCGGAGGGCTGCGCGTGCGGCCGGGGGAGATCAGTCTCGCCCACCTCGGCGTCCTGTTCCTCGACGAGCTTCCCGAGTTCCAGCGCCAGGTGCTGGAT
>DATLGK010000063.1:0-4372 GCA_035540475.1 Sphingomicrobium sp. | reverse complement strand
GAGCAGCCTTCAACGGCGCTTACAGTTCGTTCGTCTGGGGCTCTGATGTTTGCGCAGGGGGCGGCCCGTCTACCCCATTATCAGGAGCGGCAGGGGGCGCCTGCGGAGGCGCGATTGGTTCGGTAGGCGCGGGCGGAAGTGCATCCACGACCTCTTCCAGCGGAGGAAGCGGCCGCGCACTTTCATATTCCTCGCCCGGCAGCGGACGCGGCTGCTTGCTGGCAGGCGGCGGTGCTCGGTCCGCCGGAGCCGCCGCACCCTGGTAGATGCAGGCATCGAGCCCTTGGCGGCCGACCAGCGCGAGCCGGGCGGCGATGGTGTTGCCGTAGCGGCGCGTGAACCCCTTGGGTGCCACCGCGCCGCGCTTCTTGGGCAGCGGCAGGACGGCGGCGAGCCGCGCTGCCTCGGTCGCGCTCATCGCGCTCGCGTCATGCCCGAAGTAGCGCTGCGACCCAGCATTGACGCCGTAGGTGCCGATGCCCGTCTCGGCGAGGTTCAGATAGACCTCCATGATCCGGCGCTTGCCCCACAGATGCTCGATCAGGAACGTGAACCAGGCCTCAAGACCCTTGCGCACATAGCCGCCGCCGTTCCACAGGAAGGCATTCTTCGCGGTCTGCTGGCTGATCGTCGAGCCGCCCCGGATTCGGCCGCCCGAGGCATTCCGTTTCATCGCATCTTCAATCGCTTCGAAGTCGAAGCCGCGATGCGAGCAGAACTTGCTGTCTTCCGCGGCGATCGCCGCCCGGACCATGTCGCGGTCGATTTCCCCGATCGGCATCCAGGCCCGGTGCGCGCCGCGGCCCGCGAGACGGTCGCCGGCCATGTTGAAGGTGATCGGCGGGTTCACGAAGCGGTAGGCGAGCACCCACAGGAGGCTGAGGATCAGGAAGGCGAGGATCAGCTTGACGATCCAGCCGATCAGCCGGCGGAAGAAGGATTTGGGGCGCCGGCGCTTGTAGTGGGGAATTGTCGACCGCTTCGCCATGGGTCGTTGCCTAGCCATGGAAGTGGACAGCGCAAGGGCTTCGGATAGGAATTCGGCTATGTCGCTGTATGCACCACCTTCTTTAAATCGTTCGATCATTGACCGTTCTTGGATCGACTCAAACGGGGAGATCGGACTCCTGCCGCCAGACGTGGACGCCTTTCTCGATGCCTGCGAACGCGAAAAGGTCCCAGTCCTCGGGTGGGAAATGTGGTTGATCGATCACTGCTGGGACGAACGTAGTGGAGCCGAACCCGCGAAAGGCCAGTGGACGGGCCTCATCCCTTCCATAGACGGCCAAACTTGTGTTTGGTCGGGTGAGGGTGACGCTGCCGTTACACGTAGTGATATCGCCCGTCTCGAGTGGCGGTCGGAGGTGCCGCAGGAACTTCACCCGTACGTTCGGTTCAATGTAACTCTGGACGTCTGAACGATCCAAGCCATCTCCTTGCCGCAGTGCAGCAGCGCATTTACATGCCGCTCATGACCTCGACGAACGACATCCGCCGCGCCTTCCTCGATTTTTTCGAGAAGAGCGGCCACGCGCGGGTCGCCTCTGCGCCTTTGGTGCCGCAGAACGACCCGACCCTGATGTTCGTCAACGCCGGCATGGTGCCGTTCAAGAACGTCTTCACCGGCCTCGAGACGCGGCCCTACAGCCAGGCGACCAGCTCGCAGAAATGCGTGCGCGCGGGCGGCAAGCACAACGACCTCGACAATGTCGGCTACACCGCGCGCCACCACACTTTCTTCGAGATGCTCGGCAATTTCTCGTTCGGTGATTATTTCAAGGACCGCGCGATCGAGCTCGCCTGGAACCTGATCACCAAAGAGTGGGGGATCAGCCCCGACCGCCTGACCGCGACCGTCTACCATACCGACGACGAGGCCTTCGACCTGTGGAAGAAGATCTCGGGACTTCCCGAAAGCCGAATCATCCGCATCCCGACCAAGGACAATTTCTGGGCGATGGGGGACGACGGGCCGTGCGGGCCCTGTTCGGAGATTTTCTACGACCACGGCGACCATATCCCCGGCGGGCCGCCGGGAAGCGCCGACGAGGACGGCGACCGCTTCGTCGAGATCTGGAATCTCGTCTTCATGCAGTACGAGCAGGCGGCGGGGGAAATCGTCTCCGAGCTGCCGAGCAAGAGCATCGACACGGGCATGGGCCTCGAGCGCATCGCGGCAGTGATGCAGGGCATGCCTGACAATTACGACATCGACCTGTTCCGCGGGCTGATCGCCGCAAGCGAGGAGCTGACCCGCACCAAGGCCGAAGGCGAGGCCAAGGCGAGCCACCGGGTGATCGCCGACCATCTTCGCGCCAGCGGCTTCCTGGTCGCGGACGGGGTGCTGCCGGCGAACGAGGGCAGGGGCTATGTGCTGCGCCGCATCATGCGCCGGGCGATGCGTCACGCGCATCTGCTCGGGGCGAAGGAGCCTCTGATGTACCGGCTGGTGCCGGCGCTGGTCGCGGAAATGGGCGCGGCCTATCCTGAGCTGGTGCGCGCGCAGCCCCTGCTCGAGGCGACCCTGCAGCAGGAGGAGGTGCGCTTCCGCCAGACGCTGGTCACGGGGCTCAAGCTGCTCGACGAGGCCACGGCGGAGCTCGGCGAAGGCGGCACGCTGCCGGGCGAGACGGCCTTCAAGCTCTACGACACCTACGGCTTTCCCTACGACCTCACCGAGGATGCGCTGCGCGCGCGCGGGCTGAAGGTCGACCGCGAGGGTTTCGACGCAGCCATGGCCGAGCAGAAGGCCAAGGCGCGTGCCGCATGGAAGGGCTCCGGCGCAAGGGCCAGCGACGACATCTGGTTCGACCTCGCCGAGGAGCATGGGACGACCGAGTTCACCGGCTATGCGGGTGACGAAGGCGGGGGCGTGGTACTGGCTATCGTCAAGGACGGCGAGCGCGTCGAGCGCGCCGGGCAAGGCGAGACGGTCGATGTGCTGCTCAACCAGACGCCATTCTACGGAGAGAGCGGCGGGCAGATCGGCGATACCGGAAAACTGACCACGCTCAAAGGCTTCGAGGGCGAGGTTGAGGATACGTCAAAGCCGCTGGGCAAGCTTCACGTGCTGCGCACCAAGGTGGTCGCGGGCGAATTGTCCGTGGGCGAAACGGTGCATCAGTCTGTGGACGCCGACCGCCGCGACCGGGTCCGCGCCAACCACAGCGCCACCCATTTGCTCCATGCCGCGCTTCGCCGTCACCTCGGCAGCCACGTCACGCAGAAAGGCAGCCTGGTCGCGCCCGATTATTTCCGCTTCGATTTCTCGCACCCCAAGGCGCTCAGCCGCGACGAGATCGAGCTGATCGAGGCCGAGGTGAATGCGCAGATCCGCTCGAACGAGCCGGTGACGACGCGGCTGATGACGCCCGAGGAGGCGATCGCGGCGGGCGCGATGGCGCTGTTCGGCGAGAAATATGGCGACGAAGTGCGCGTCCTTTCAATGGGCCGCGATGCCGACGCCGATTATTCGGTCGAGCTGTGCGGCGGCACGCACGTGCGCGCGCTCGGCGACATCCAGCTCTTCAAGATCATCTCCGAAAGCGCGGTCTCCGCCGGCGTGCGCCGCATCGAGGCGCTTACGGGTGAGGCGGCGCGCACATGGCTGAGCGAGCGCGAAGCGCGGCTGCGCGAGGCGGCGGCGGCGCTCAAGGCGTCCCCCGACGAGGTGCCGGCGCGGATTGCGACGTTGATCGAAGAGCGGCGGCGGCTGGAGCGCGAACTGGCCGAGGCGAAGAAGGCGCTGGCGATGGGCGGAGGCGCGGCGAAAGCCGACGGCCCCGCGCCCGTCGAGGTCAATGGCCACAAGTTCCTTGGCCAGGTCGTGGAAGGCTTCGATCCCAAGGGCTTGCGCGCCGCCGTGGACGACATGAAGAAACGGCTCGGCTCGGGCATCGGCGCGCTGGTTGCCGTCAACGATGGCCGTGCCAGCGTTGCGGTCGGGGTGACCGACGACCTCGCCGGCCACGTGAGCGCGGTCGAGCTGGTCAAGGCGGCGGTCGCGACGCTTGGCGGGCAGGGCGGCGGCGGGCGTCCCGACATGGCCCAGGGCGGCGGTCCCGACGGATCGAAGGCGCAGGATGCGCTGGAGGCGGTCAAGGGCGCGCTGGAGAAAGTCGCCGCCTGAATTAAGCGCCGAGCGCGGCCTGAACGAGGTCCGCGGCGGCGCTCATGCAAAGCGCGTTGCGGACGGTTTCGCGCCGCCCCGGGACCTTCAGCAGAACATTGCTGGCACCGAAGTCGGGGCAGGGCGGGGTG
Source organism: Sphingomicrobium sp. (assembly GCA_035540475.1). Lineage (GTDB taxonomy): Bacteria > Pseudomonadota > Alphaproteobacteria > Sphingomonadales > Sphingomonadaceae > Sphingomicrobium. The sequence continues at coordinate 112 of DATLGK010000063.1, read as the reverse complement.
TCGGCGGGTTCGCTCCACAATTTCGAACCGGCAAGGATCGCATCGATCTGCGCCGCGCGATCGGCCGAAACGGCGCGCCAGCCGGAATCGCTTGCCGCAAGCCACTGGCCGC
>DATLGK010000062.1:0-34286 GCA_035540475.1 Sphingomicrobium sp. | reverse complement strand
CACCAATGCGGCGCAGGTCGACGCGGTGGGCCCGGCGACGGTGCAACTTTCCGGCCGCCCGGCGTGCACCTTGCGGCTCAAGGGATCGGCGAGCGCGAGCGGCTGCCGCTAGCGCGACACGCTAGTTGAGGGTGGCGCGCGCCTCGACGCCGGAAAGGAAATTCCACAGCGCTCCGGCAAGCTCCTCGCCCGCGGCGATCGCTTCCTCGCGCTGATCCTCGGGCAAGCGGTCGAGCAAGGCGCGGCACACGGCACTATGCTCGACGTCGGCGCTCTCGTGGACGCGGAAGAAGCGCAGCGTCTCCTCATCCTCGATGCCGTAACGATCGATCAGCCCTTCGATCTTGGCGCTGGCGACGCCCGGGAACTGGCTTTCATAGGCGTAGAGCGCGCCGAGGCCGGCGGCATAGGATTGCCGCGAAAGCTTGCGGAAGGTGTCGATCAGGGCCTGCGTTTCGGCGTTGAGGGGCTGCGTGCGAACGGCATCCGCATCCTCGCCAAGCCCCGCCGCGAACATCAGCCAGAGGCTGGCATGATCCTGCTTCCCGGCTTCGATGCCCTCCTCTTCCGCCAGATTCTCGGCGAGCATGCGGCGCCCGTCGCGGTCCTCGCATGCGCTGTGGACGGCGCTGACCGCGCGCGGAAAGGCCTCGACGTGGTGGAAATATTGGCGCGCATAGGCACGCAGCGTGTCGAGCGGCAAACGGCCCTCGGTCCAGGCCTGGTAGAAGGGATGCTTGAGCATCGCCCGCTCCGAGACCCTTGAATCGATGATCGCCGAAACCGTCATTCGTGCCTCCTGTTGCTAGTCGGAACCCGCCATAGGACGCAGCCAATCGGGCGACAAGCAGAGTCGGGCTTTTCGCGGCCGACGCAACTCCCAGCGCCCTTCGTTTGTTACACCTGCAAAGCCATCCAACAGGGAGCGCGACATGTATATCGGAATTGGCGGCCTGATCCTGCTGATCATCCTCCTGGTGATCCTGTTCTAAGGCCGATTTAGACCAAAGCCAGCGCCGCAAGGCGCCCGTAGAGTTGCGGCGGCAGGGCTGAGAGGCCACTGCCGTCGCTATCTGCGCAAGGCGCGTCCGCATCCTCGAGATAGCGCCAACCCTGATGGGCGCGCCGCGGAACAGGCGAAACCGCCACAAGCTCCGCCGAGCAGACGATGTCGATCCGCCCGTCCGCGCGATCTTCAAAGCGCCTGATTTCAATGCCCGCGACGATGCGGTGCCTGACGATCCAATAGAGGTTGCCGCCGACGAGCTCGCCCGCGCGCCGCGGACGCATGCGCGTCGCGACACGCACTTCGCCGCCGACCGCTCGGCTTAACATTCGCTGCCGAAGGGCCTCGAGGTCCCGGCAAGCGAACGCGACCTTCGTCAAATGAAGCTTCGGCACACACTCGAAATGACCAAATCGGCGCGCAAAGACAATGATTTGCTATACGAGCCCACTCCAGGTCGCGAGCCCCAGAAAGGCGAGGAACCCCATCGAATCCGTGATGGTCGTGAGGAACACGCTGCTGGCGACCGCCGGGTCGGCTCCGGCGCGCTCCAACGCAAGCGGTACCAGCACTCCGGCGAGGCCGGCGATGATAATGTTGATCAGCATCGCCGCCGCGATCACCGCCCCGAGCGGCTGGCTGCCGAGTACGACGGCGACGCCCCCGCCGATCAGCACTGCGATCGTGAATCCGTTGAGCAAGGCAACGCGGATTTCGCGGCCAACCGCGCGCCATCGGTTCGAGCTGGTCAGCTGGTTGGTGGCGAGCGCGCGGATGGTGACGGCGAGCGCCTGGGTGCCGGCATTGCCGCCGACCGCCGCGACGATCGGCATCAGTGCGGCAAGGATCGCCAGGCGTTCGATCGAATCCTCGAACTGGCGGATGACGGCCGTTGCGACGAGAGCCGTCAGCAGGTTCGCCACGAGCCAGCGCACCCGGCTGCGATAGCTTTCGATCACCGGCTCGTTGATGTCGCCTTCTTCGCCGGCACCGGACAAGAGCAGGACGTCCTCGCCCGCCTCCTCCTGAATGATGTGCACCACATCGTCGACCGTGATCATGCCGACGAGCCGGCCCGAGCCGTCGACCACGGCCGCGGAAACAAGCGCATATTTCTGGAAGCGGAGCGCGACGTCTTCCTGGTCCATGTCGACCGGGATCAGGGTCTGGTCGCGGAACATGATGTCCGCGACGCGCGTGTCGCGCGGGGTTCTAAGGATGGTCGACAGTTTGCAGGTGCCGACAGGATGGTGCGTCGGGCTGACGACGAAGACCTCCCAGAAATCCGTCGGGAGCTCGTCGGTCGCCCGCAAATAATCGATGACCTGGCCGACGGTCCAATGATCGGGCACGGCGCAGACGTCGCGCTGCATCAGCCGCCCGGCCGATTCCTCGGGATAGCTCAGCGCTTCCTCGACCGCGGCGCGGTCGTCGGGTTCCATCGCCCGCAGCACCGCCTGCTGCTCGTCGCGCTCGAGGTCCTCGAGAATGGCGACCGCGTCGTCGGTCTCCATCTGGCCCGCGATGTCGGCCACCTGCTGGGGCTCCATCTCGTCGAGCAGGCCCTCGCGAACGTAATCGTTCATTTCCGCGAGCACGTCCGGGCCGACGATTCCGGCGAGCGCCTTGACCAGGCCCTCGCGCTCGTCGCGCGCGGCAAGCTCGATCAGGTCGGCGACGTCAGCCGGATGGAGCGGCTCGACGAGGCGGCGGGCGGTTTCGTCGTCGCCGGCGTCTACGGCATCGAGCACCTGGTCGACGAATTCAGGGCGCAGGCGGTCTTCCTCGTCGACCGGCGAGCGCGGTTCGACGGGCGCGGCGGCGATTTGGTCGCTGTCGGCCATAACGCTCCCCTCGAATTGGACCCGGTGCGCCCTCCTATGGTCGCCGCCGCTCTGGCGCAACCGGCGCGGGCGACCTAAATCGCCGCCTTTCCAAACTTTCATCCCGGAGCTTGCAATGGCCGACGCCGACCGCCTGACCCTCACCCTCTCGACCGGCGGCGACGTCGTCATCAAGCTCCGCCCGGACCTGGCGCCCGGACACGTCCAGCGAATCACCGACCTTGCGAACAGCGGCTTCTACGACGGCGTCGTGTTCCACCGCGTGATCCCCGGCTTCATGGCCCAGGGCGGCGATCCGACCGGCACCGGCTATCACGGTTCCGACCTGCCCAACCTCAAGGCGGAATTTTCGGCTGCTCCGCACAAGCGCGGGGTCGCGTCAATGGCGCGCGCGCAGAACCCCGACAGCGCCAACAGCCAATTCTTCATCGTCACCGAAGATTCGCCCTTCCTCGACCGCCAGTACACCGTCTGGGGCGAAGTCGAGAGCGGCATGGAATATGTCGACGCCCTGCCGGTCGGCGAGCCACCGCGCGATCCGGGCAAGATCGTCAAGGCGACCGTTTCGAAAGCCGGCGGATGAAGAAGGTCGCGTTGATCACCGGCGCGTCTGCGGGGCTGGGGGTCGAATTCGCGCGTCAGCTATCGGAGCGCGGCCACCGGCTGGTCCTGGTCGCCCGCCGCAAGGACCGGATCGAGGCGCTGGCAAAGGAGCTGGGCAAGGCACGCGCGGTGGCGCTCGACCTCTCGAAGAAGGACGCCGCGGCAAAGCTCATCGCGGACATCGAGGCGAATGGCGAAACGATCGACCTATTGGTCAACAATGCGGGCTTCGGCTTGATCGGCCGTTTCGCCGAACTCGACGCGGCTCGGCAGCGACAAATGATCGACCTCAACGTCGCGACCCTCACCGACCTGTGCCGCGCGGTCGCCCCCGCGATGATCAAACGCAAGTCGGGAGCCATCCTCAATGTCGCCTCGACTGCCGCCTTCCAGCCGGGACCGAAGATGGCGGTCTATTTCGCGACCAAGGCCTTCGTCCTGTCGCTGAGCGAAGCCTTGCACGAGGAGCTGAGGCCGCACGGCGTCAGTGTCACCTGCCTGTGCCCCGGCCCCACGCGGACCGAATTCGGCGATGTTGCCGGGTTCGGCGGCAACGGCCTGTTCGACCGGGTGGCAATGGGCGCTGCCGAGGTGGTTGCGGCCGGGCTCGCCGGGCTCGATCGCAACAGGGCCGTGGTGGTGCCCGGGGTGCTCAACAAGGTCACCGCCAACAGCGGCCGCTTTGCCCCGCGCGCGGTGGTTCGCAAGATCGCCGGAGCGATCAAATATTGACGACGCCCGCGGAAACCGTGCTGGTGCGCGCCCGTTGCGCTAACGGTACGAGAGCGGGTCAGGAGAGACGATGCCCGAAGCTGATGCAATCGATCGCGTGAAAAGCCGCCGCGTCCAGGTTGCGAGCTTGCCGCCCGCCGACAGCGGCCGCGGCTTCGCCCGCCTGCCCGACCGGCTGATGGACGAGCTGGCGCTCGACGAAGGCGATGTGATCGAGATCGTCGGCAAAAGGTCGACCGCCGCGCGCGCGATCCGTCCCTATGGCGAGGACGAAGGCATCGACATCATCCGGCTCGACGGGCTGCAAAGGGCCAACGCCGGCGTCGGTTCGGGGGATTTCGTCGAGGTTCGCAAGGCGCAGTCCAAGGCCGCGACCCGGGTTGTCTTCGCTCCCGCCCAGCCGAACGTCCGATTGCAGGGGTCGGCCGAAGCGCTGAAACGGACCTTTTCCGGCCGGCCGCTGGTCGAAGGCGACGTCGTCGCCACCGCAGGGCACCAGCGGATCAACGCCGACGTTCCCGACCACATCCGCCAACTGCTCAACGCTCCGGCTTTCGCGCTTCAGGAGCTCCGGCTGGTCGTCGTCTCGGCGCTGCCCAAGGGCATCATCCACATCGACAGCAAGACCGCGGTCGAGCTGCTGCCCGAATATATCGCCAAGGACGGCCAGCGCCGCGCCGACGTCACTTACGACGACCTCGGCGGGATGCGCGACACGATCGACGGGCTGCGCGAGATGGTCGAGCTGCCGCTTCGCCATCCCGAGCTGTTCCAGCGTCTCGGTGTCGACCCGCCCAAAGGGGTATTGCTGCACGGCCCGCCGGGAACGGGAAAGACCCTGCTCGCGCGCGCGGTGGCGAATGAAAGCGCGGCCAAATTCTACCATATCGCCGGGCCCGAGGTGATGGGCTCCGCCTATGGCGAAAGCGAGCGGCGGCTGCGCGAATTGTTCGAGCAGGCGGCGCAGAACGCACCCTCGATCATCTTTATCGACGAGATCGATTCGATCGCACCGAAGCGCGGGCAGGTGACGGGCGAAGCCGAGAAGAGGCTGGTGGCGCAGCTCCTGACGCTGCTCGACGGGATCGAGCCCAGGCAGAACACGGTGGTCATTGCCGCGACCAACCGGCCGGAAGCGATCGACGAAGCGCTTCGCCGCCCCGGCCGGTTCGATCGGGAGATCGTCGTCGGCGTCCCCGACGAGCCCGGCCGCCGCGAGATCCTGGGCATCCACACGCGCGGTATGCCGCTTGCGCCCGATGTCGAGCTCAACATGCTCGCGCGGCGGACCTACGGCTTTGTCGGCGCCGACATTGCCGCTTTGTGCCGAGAGGCCGCGCTCGAGGCTGTCCGCCGCATCATGCCGAGGCTCAACCTTGCCGAGGAGACCATCCCCACGGAGATCCTCGATGCCCTGTCCGTCGAGCTCAAGGACTTCGAGAATGCGCTGAAGCGCGTGCAGCCCTCGGCGATGCGCGAGGTGATGGTCGAGGCTCCGACCATCCGCTGGGACGATATCGGCGGGCTCGACTCGGCGCGCGACCGGCTTCGCGAAGGGGTCGAGCTTCCCTTGAAGCATCCGGAGGCGTTTCGACGCTTGGGCATCCGCCCGGCCAAGGGGTTCCTCCTCTACGGCCCACCGGGGACTGGCAAGACCTTGCTCGCCAAGGCCGCGGCGCGCGAAGCGGAAGCCAATTTCATCGCCACCAAATCCTCCGACTTGCTGAGCAAATGGTATGGCGAGAGCGAGCAGCAGATCGCGCGCCTGTTCAACCGCGCTCGGCAGGTCGCTCCGACGATCATCTTCATCGACGAGCTCGACAGCCTGGTACCGGCGCGCGGCGGCGGCCTCGGCGAGCCGCAGGTGACCGAGCGCGTGGTCAATACGATCCTCGCCGAGATGGATGGGCTCGAGGAGCTGCAGAATGTCGTGGTGATCGGCGCGACCAACCGCCCGACGTTAATCGACCCCGCCCTGCTCCGTCCCGGCCGCTTCGACGAGCTGATCTATGTCGGAACGCCCGATACGGCCGGCCGCCGCCGGATCCTCGCGATCCATACGCGCGGCATGCCGCTCGATCGCAACGTCGACCTCGAGAAGATCGCGCAGCGGACGGAGAACTTCACCGGAGCCGACCTCGAGGATCTGGTGCGCCGCGCCGGCCTCACGGCGCTACGCCGCGGGCTCGATGCTGCAAGCGTAACCATGGCCGACTTCGAGGTCGCCATGCGCGAAACGCGCGCGTCCGTGACGCCGCAGATGCTGGAGGAATATGACCGCATCCAGGAGACTCTGAAGAGCGAAGCGACGCGGCCGATGGGCGGCATCGGCTTTGTCCTTCCCGGCATGCTTCGCCCCAAGGAAGGCGGGAAGAGCTAGGTCGGGAAACGCCGGCCGACGCTCCACGCGAGGCCGAGCAGCACCAGCGCGAACAGCGCGAACGGAACATCGTGGTGCCATTGGTAGAGCGCAATGCCGAGCGCGGGCGCGAGCACGTAGCTGATGCCGTTCGCCGACGTGATGATCCCCGCGACCGCGCCCTGTTCGGCGAGCGGTACAGCGAGCGACGCGCCGGCGGTGAACCCGGGCCGGGTGAAGCCAAATCCCACCGAAGCGACCGCGAAGCCGATGGTGATTCCGTAGAGCTCGGTGGACAGCATCGTCCCGAGGAGGCCCGCTGCACCGATCACAGCGCCGATGAGGATCAGCTGGCGGGGCCCGAGGCCGAGTCGCGGGATCAGCCCCCATTGCGCGCCGAGAGTCGCGGCAGCGCCGGCCATCATCACGATCGAGATCGGCCCCTCGGCGCCGTGCGGCGCGAGCTGCAGCCGGTCGATGACGAAAAAGCCGATGCAGGTGAGGATCGCGGCCTGAGCATGCCCGGCAACCACTCCGGCCGCGATCCACGGGCGAACGCGGGGGTCCCGCCAGCTTAGCCGGCTTGCCCGCCGCGGAGCGGTCGCGGCAACCACGCTTGCACCCGTGGGGGGCGTCGCGAGCGAGGGATAGCTCATTGCCGCTCCGCGGCCGAGGCGACGATGGTCGCGGTCATTGGGAAGCCAGACGAGAATGGCGACGAACACCGCCGCGGCAATCAAGGCGAAAGCGAAAAGCGGCCCCGAAAGCCCGATCACCGGCAACACGAACAAGGGCGCGATCGCGGGGCCGATGATCGTGCCCAGCCCGAACGAGGATGCGAGGGCCGAAAGCGCAGCGACTCGGCCGCTCCGCCGGGTCTTCGATGCGAGATAGGCCTGAGTTGCCGATGGGGTCGCGCAGCCGAGGCCGCCGTAAATGGCGCGGAACAAGGCGAACAAGAGGAAGGTGAGGCCGGCACCGATCCAGCCGTGCAGCCCGGCGAACAGGACGATGCCGCACAAGGTCATCGACAGCACGAACCCGCTGACCCCGACCAGGGTCAGCGTCTTGCGCCCGTGCCGATCGCTCTTGTCGGCCCAATAGCGGGCAAGAAGCGCCCAAAGGACGGCCGACCAGGTGTAAGCGATCGCGACCCAGAAATCGGCGATGCCGATCTCCCGCCCGATCGCGGGCATCACCGCCTGAAGGGCCGTATTGCCCGAGGCGGCGACGAGCATCGCCGAGTAGAGCAGCAGGAAATGCGGCGTCGTCAGCGCCGTTGCGCCGATACCGTTCTTGCGTCCGATGGAGGCCATTTAGCCCGTCATTGCGAGCAGCGGAGCCGCGAAGCAACCAGGGAACCCAACGCGCGATCGCTGCGCTTTTCGTTCGCGATGACGAAGGAGCGGCGCAGCCCGTCGTCTGGGAACTTGCCAAGCAGCGGTGCATTTGCCAACGCTCCGGCCCCTGCCGCGCCAAACGGAGCATTCATGTCGACTTCCCCCGCGCGAACGCTGAAAGGATCACGCCGCCTTCAGCGCCGCCGCGACCGCCGCAGCCCGAGCCCGCGCTGGCAGTTCCTGCGCGGCTTCCTCAAGAACCCGGTGATGGTCGGCTCGATCATTCCCTCGAGCCGGGTCCTGATCGAAAAGATGCTCGACCCGGTCGATTGGGAAAATACCAAGCTGTTCGTCGAATATGGTCCTGGCGTCGGCACCTTCACGCGGCCGATCCTCGACCGGCTGGGAGCGGATTCGAGGCTGGTCACAGTCGACACCAATGCCGATTTCACGCGCTATCTCAGGGAATCGATCGACGATGAACGGCTGGTCGCGGTGACCGGATCGGCGGCCGACATCGAGGCCATTCTCGCCGAGCGCGGCCTGGGACAGGCCGATTATGTTCTCTCCGGCCTGCCCTTTTCGACGCTTCCCCCGGGTGTGGGCGAAGCCATTGCCGCGGCGACCGCCAAGGTGATCCGCCCGGGCGGGGCTTTCTTGGTCTATCAGTTCAGCCCGAAGGTGCGCGATTTCATCGAGCCGCATTTCGACCGGATCGAGCGCGGCTTCGAATGGATCAACGTGCCGCCGGCGACCTTGTTCTGGGCCTATAAAGGCGAACCGACCGTCTAGCCCTCCGCCCGGAAGTTCAGGCGCCGGGTCATCGTATAGTCCATGACGTTCACCAGGAAGTGCGAGATTGCCCACTTGATCCGCCGCCACGGGTTCGCGCGGCGCCGGTGCAATTCCGGCGTGATCCATTTGCAGTCGGCAAGCTCGCGCTCGAAATAGGCACGCATTGCCGAGGCGAAGCCGGCGTCCTTGATCCGCAGCATCACCTCCATGTTGATGTAGAGGCTGCGATAATCGAAGTTCGAGGAGCCGATGTAGACGATGTCGTCGACTACCACGAGCTTGGTGTGCAGCTTGGCCGGCTGATATTCGTACATCTCCACGTGCCGGCGCAGCAGGCGGCTATAGCTGTGACGGGCGGCCGCGATCGTCGCATTATTGTCGGAGCGGGCGGCAGTGATGACGCGCGCGCGCCCGCGCCTGCCGACCCGGCCGATACGGCGGACCATCGCGGCCGGGGGCGCGAAATAAGCGAAGATCATGTCCAGCCGCTGGCCCCGCCGAATGTCCTGGCCGATACTCCGCCACCAGCTGTTGCGAAGGCTTAAGGGTCCGCTGAACTTCCACTGCAGGGAACCGCGCCATTCGCTATATTCGGCGATCATCCTGCGCAGTTGGCCGGGCTTCCCGTTCTTGCGCTTCGACCAGCGGTACAGCGTGTCGAAATAACCCCCGGCCGCCGCCACCTCAGGCCCCTCGATGCGAAGCCAGAGGTCGCGCCAATGGGCGGCACCCCGGTCGGTCATGTAGCTGTTGTTGATGTTCGCGCCGCCGATGATCGCCACCCGCTCGTCGATGACCAGCAGCTTCTGATGATTGCGAAGCAGGTAGCGCCGCCCATAAGCCGGGTTGAACACGCAATGTTCGCCGCCGCCGGCGTCGAGATCCGCAAAGAAATCCGCGGGCACAGAGGAACCGAAACCGTCGATCAGCAGCTTCACTTCGACGCCGCGCTCGGCCGCCGCGGTGAGTGCGTCGCGAACGGCATCGCCGACCGAATCCGCGGTGAACATGTACATCAGCATCTTGATCGATTGCTGGGCCGCACCGATCAGCTCGAGCAGGTGGCGAAGGCGCTGTTCCCCGCTCTCGATCACCTCGAGCCGGTTGCCGGCGATCTCGGCGCGGATCACGGGACTGGTGACGGGCTCGGTGGAGCGGTCGGGCATGGCACCGCTTTCCTTGACTTTCCGCGGCGCCGCAAGCTATTGGCGCGCCTTTCCTGACATCCCATATCCTTGAATGCGGATAGGCTTTTTCGGAGCGACGAATGGCGCGCGTTACGGTTGAAGATTGTGTCGACAAGGTCCCCAACAGGTTTGACCTCGTCCTGCTCGCGGCCCAGCGCGCCCGCCAGATTTCCGGCGGTGCCGACCTGACGATCGAGCGTGACCGCGACAAGAATCCCGTCGTGGCCCTGCGCGAGATTGCCGAAGAAACGGTCAGGCCGAAGCATCTTGAAGAAGCGATCGTCACCAACCTGCAGAAGGTCCGGATCGACGAAGAGGATGAGACCGAGGAGCTGGCCTCGCTGAGCGAAGCGGCCGAGGCGCTGCGCCTGACTGCCGCCGCCCCACCGCGCCCGACGCCGTCGGGCGGCGATTACGAGTAGTTGTCACTAGAACGAGCCTGAAGCCGGCGTTACAGCTGGCTCATGGTTCCCTTTTCGTTCGCTGGCGAAACGTTCCAGGCGACCGCTGACGGCGCGCTATTCTGGCCCGCACAGCGCGCGCTGCTGGTTGCCGATCTCCACCTCGAAAAAGCGAGCTGGTTCGCCGCCTTGGGCCAATTCCTGCCGCCTTACGATTCGCACGCCACGCTGAGCGCGGTGGCGACGGAGATCGAGCGAAGCGGCGCGACGCGGCTCTACTGCCTTGGCGACAGCTTCCACGACCAGTTCGGCTGCGAGCGCCTGCCCGAGGATGCGCGCGCACTGCTGACCAGCCTGACGCGCCGGCTCGACTGGACATGGATCGTCGGCAACCACGACCCGGGCTTTGCCGACCATTGTGGGGGCACGATCGAACAGGAAGTCGAGATCGGCGGGATCATCCTCCGCCACGAAGCGAAGCGGGACGAGCGGCGGCCCGAGATTTCCGGCCATTTCCACCCGAAGCTTCGCCTCCACCTCAAGGGACGCCAGGTTTCGCGGCGCTGTTTCGTCACCTCGCCGCTCAAGGTCATCATGCCGGCGTTCGGCGCGCTGACCGGCGGGCTCGACGCCGATCATCCGGAAATCCTGCGCTCGGTCGGAGAGGAGGCGGCAGCGCTCGTGCCGGTATCCGACCGGCTGCTGCGCTTTCCGCTCGCCGCCTAGGTCGAGACGATTTCGATCGCCATTGCGCCGGTAGCGGACAGGAGAAGGCGCGCGGTTGCCGGGCGGCGCTTGCCGAAAGTCGCCGCCTGAAGCTCGTTGCGCGCGCCATGTCGGTCGAACTTGAAGCCATTAGCTTCTGCTGCCGCCTTCATACGGTCGAGATGCGTATCGAGGTCGGATATGCCCTCCTCCGGATCGAAATGCATGACTTCTTCGAGGTCGGACGGAGGCACCATTCGCGCCATGCTTTGCGGGTTCCTTAGCGCCGCGCAAGCCCCTAAACCGGCGCGCATGACCTTCAGGCACATGCTCCTCCTCGCAGCCGCGCTCACGCTCCCCGCTGCCGCCGCCGCCCAGCCGATCGACCCGCGCGTCAAGGCGCGCATCGACCGCATCCTCAAGCGTACGCCGCTTATCGACGGCCACAACGACCTGCCCTGGGCACTGCGCGAGGATTTCGGAGGCAGCGTCGAGGGGCTGGAGAGCGGCACGGACGCCCGCACGCCGCCCTTGATGACCGACATGCAGCGGATGCGGGCCGGCGGCGTCGGCGGGCAATTCTGGTCGGTCTACATCACTGGCACGCTGACCGGCGACGAAGCCATCCGGACCACGATCGAGCAGATCGATACGGCCCACCGGCTGATTGCCGCTTATCCCCAACACCTCGAGCTCGCGCGGACCGCCGACGATATCGTTCGGATCCACCGCCGCGGCCGGATCGCCTCGATGCTCGGCGTCGAAGGGGGACGCCAGATCGGCGCGTCGATGGCCACGCTGCGCCGCTTCTACGACCTTGGCGTGCGCTACATGACGCTGACCCACAATCAGACCACCGAATGGGCTGACGCAGGCACCGACGAGCCGAAGCATGATGGGCTCAGCCCCTTCGGGGTCGAGGTGGTGAAGGAAATGAACCGGCTGGGAATGCTCGTGGACCTCAGCCACGTTGCTCCGGCGACGATGAAAGATGCGATCGCTGCCAGTCGCGCGCCGGTCATCTTTTCCCACTCGAACGCCTTTGCGCTCGACCCGCATCCGCGCAACGTGCCTGACGACGTGCTGCGCCTGCTCCCGGCGAACGGCGGCGTGATCATGCTCACCTTCGTGCCCGGCTTCCTGCGCGAAGAGGTCTGGACCTGGTCGCAGAACCGGTCGGGCGAGGAAGCGAGACTGAAGGCGCGCTATCCCAACAGCAAGGCTGAGGTCGCGGCACGTCTCAAAGCCTGGGAAGCCGCCAACCCCCGGCCCCCGACCGACATTGCCGCAGTGGCCGACCATATCGAACATGCGGCGCGCGTCGCCGGGTTCGACCATGTCGGGATCGGCGGCGATCTTGACGGGATCCCCTATACGCCGACCGGGCTCGAGGGCGTCGACGATTACCCGAGCCTGTTTGCCGAGCTGATCCGCCGCGGCTGGAGCGATGCCAACCTCGCAAAGCTCGCGGGCGGCAACATCCTGCGCGCGCTGCGCCGGGCGGAGGCGGTCGCCGCGGCGATGCGCAATGAGTCGCCGTCGATGGCGACGCTCGACCGGCCCAAGCCGTGAGCGAGCCTTCGGCCGGCAATCCGCCGCTGCGCGCGGCGATCGTTCCGGTCACTCCCCTGCAGCAGAATTGCACCTTGCTGTGGTGCACGAGGACGATGCGCGCGGCCTTCGTCGATCCCGGCGGCGACCTGCCGCGGCTCAAGGCCGCGGCGAACCAGGCCGGAGTGACGATCGAGAAGATCCTGCTGACCCACGGCCATATCGACCATTGCGGCAGCGCCGGCCTTTTCGCCGAGGAGCTCGGCGTTCCGATCGAGGGCCCGCACCAGGATGACCGTTTCTGGATCGAGCGGCTCGTCGAGGACGGCGCCCGATACGGCGTGACCGGCCGCCCGTTTGAGCCGACGCGCTGGCTCGCCGACGGGGACGAGGTCACGGTCGGCGAACTCAAGCTCGAGGTTCGGCACTGCCCCGGCCACACCCCGGGCCATGTCGTGTTCCACCACGCACCGTCGAAGCTCGCACTGGTCGGCGACGTTCTGTTCAAGGGTTCGGTCGGCCGCTGGGATTTCCCCCACGGCGACCAGCAGCAACTGATCCGGTCGATCACGACAAGGCTGTGGCCGATGGGCGACGATACCGCCTTTGTCCCCGGCCACGGGCCGATGTCGACCTTCGGCCATGAGCGCGCGACCAATCCGTTCGTCAGCGACGCCGCCCTCGCCGCTTGAACAGGGACGGGACGCCTGCTAAGGCGACGCGCCGCCGCGGGGTCCCTCGGAGGCCGCACGACTGTTGCTGCGACGATGGAGCCCGGCGGCTCCATCATCGTTTATGGACCCCGTGAGGGGCTCGCAGGATCGCAAGCTTAAGGCCCCATGCAGGCCGACAAAGGAGAGTGACGGGAGTTTATGCAGATCATCGTTCGCGACAATAATGTCGAGCAGGCGCTGCGCGCGCTCAAGAAGAAGCTGCAGCGCGAGGGCGTCTACCGCGAGATGAAGCTGCGCCGTCACTATGAGAAGCCGAGCGAGAAGCGCGCACGCGAGCGTGCCGCTGCTATCCGCCGCGCCCGCAAGCTCGAGCGCAAGCGCGCCGAGCGCGAAGGCGCGCGTTAAGCCCTAGCCGACAAGCCGCTCGTGTCCGTCGCCGAAGCCGCCCATCGACCCACCAACCGCGGCCGGGCGGTCAAGCTGTGGCTCGGCTTCCTGATCGTGATTGCCGCGGCCGTCGGCCTGGCGTGGATCGGCGCGGGTTCTCTCCGCCCGCAGCTCAGCTCCACCGGCCTCGAGTTCCGCGTCGTCAAGAACGGCAGCGGTGAGCCGATCACCGCCGCTGACGCGGCGCTGCTCGATTATGTCGGGACGCTCGACGACGGAACCGTGTTCGACACCAGCCGCAACCATGGCGGCCCGCAACCCTTCACCATGGACCAGGTGTTCCCCGGCTTTGCCGAAGCGATGGCCCAGATGCGCGAGGGCGGTGAGTATCGTTTCACCATGCCGCCGCGCCTGGCTTTCGGCGACCGGCCGCCGCCGCCCGGTTTCCCCAAGGACAGCAACCTCACTTTCGAGGTGCAGGTCAGGAAGATCGTTCGGGGCGGTGCTGCGATGATGCAGCAAATGCAACAACAGCAGCAGCGCCAGCAGCAATAGCCGATCGACCGGCTAGCCGGGAGCGGCCGCTTCCACTGCCTCTTCCTGCTCCGCTTCCCGCCGCTTGCTGACGTCGACCAGCGCGACCTTGAGCGCGGCGAGGATCGGATCGGCGAACAGCACGCCGAGAATCCCGAACAGCGCACCCATCAGCAGCTGCATGGCGAGCACCACAGCCGGTGCGAGATCGACCGTCCGCCGGGCGATGTAGGGGACGACCAGATAGCCATCGATGTTCTGGACGAAGAAATAGACGAAAATCGCATAGACGCCCTGGTGCGGGCCGGCCGAGAAGCCGACCGCGACCATCAGCACACCGCTGATGATCGCGCCGATGTTGGGAATGAAAGCGAGCACGCCGGTGACGAGGCCGAGCAGAGCGGCCATCGGCACGCCGCCCAGCATCAGCATGAACCAGGTGAAGAAACCCTCGAAGATCATGCCGATCAGACGGCCGAACAGCAGGCGGCGGAGGGTGAAGCCGACATGCTCGGCCATCCGGTAAAAGCCTGCGCGGTGGCGCAGCGGCAGCATCCAGGCGACGCCGCGGTCGTAAAGCTTCGGCTCGGACGCAAGGAAGATGCCGATCACCAGCATCAGGATCATGCTGGTCACCGCGCCGATCGCGCTCCCGACCGCGCTGGTCAGCCGGCCGATGCCGCCGAGCAGTTGGCCGCCGATATTGGGGATCTGCTCGTGGGGTAGCAGGCCGAGCGATGCGGCGAACCCCATCAGCCGCTCGAACTGAACCGCAAGCACCGCGCGCAAGGCTTCGAACTGGGCGGCGATGGTCGTTCCCGCAAACCAGAAAACCCAGCCGATGAAGCCGAACCCCAGCAGCAGCACCAGCAGAAGCCGCCAGCCGCGGGCAATCGGCAGCACGCGCCCGAGCAGGCGCACCCCGCCGTCGAGGAAAACCGCGAAGATCGCCCCGCCGATGATCAGCAGCAGCGGCTGGGCAAGGACGATGATGCCGACGATTGCCAGCGCCATTCCCAGCCAGACCGCGGCCTTGGCCATCTCGCGGCGGACGAACGGGTCGCGAAACTCCGCCGGGCCGGGCCGCTCGATATGCGACTCGCTGCTCGGCGGGCGGTTGGCCATCAGCTGTTCCGGAGCGACTTTCCGGCGCGGCCCGAACGCAGCGCTTCAAACCAGGTCAGCGGGTTCCACCAGACCGTCGAGCCGTCGAGCGAGAAGGTGATGAATTCGGCGCGCCCGCCGATATTCTCCCACGGCATCGCGCCGCCCAGGCCGCCTTGCCATTCCGCCACCCGGCTGTCCGCAGAATCGTCGCGATTGTCGCCCATCAGCCAGACGTGGCCGGCGGGGATGGTCACCGGCCCGAAATTGTCCTCGGCCGTGCGGCCGAGGTCGAGCGTCGCATAGCTGCGGCCGTTGGGAAGCGTCTCGCGCACGGTCGGCATACGGCAGACCAATTGCCCGTCCGCGGTGCGGGCTCGGTACGGCAAGAGCTTGGTGTCGCGCCCGCCGCCGCAGGGCGAGTTGAGATCGACCGGGACCACGGTCGGCGCCTGCAGCTCGCGCTTCACCGGCTCGCCGTTGATGATCAGATGGCCATTGACCATGCGCAGCGTGTCGCCGGGCAGGCCGATGACGCGCTTGATATAGTCGGTCTTGGTGCCGGGCGGAGTGACGATGACGATATCGCCGCGCTCCGGCATGCGGCCGAGGACTCGCCCCGGCATATAGGGCAGGATGTGGAAGCTCGGGCTCGCCCACGACCAGCCGTACGGATATTTGGAGACCACCAGGCGGTCGCCCGTCAGCAATCCGGGCATCATCGATTCGGACGGGATGTAGAAGGGCTTGGCGATGAAGCTGTGGAAGGCGAGGACGGCGAGCAGGACCCACAGCAGGCCCTTGATCTCGCGCCACAGGGCCGCGCCTTTGCTCTCTTTCTTCTGAGGCTCGGCGGCCGCGGTTTCGGCGCTCGCCTCGGGCAACGTATCGCTCAACAGGTCACGGCTCCAGCTTGCGGGCGCTGAGGATGACGAAAGCCTGCGCCCAGGGGTGATCGTCGGTCATCGTCAAATGTATGTCGATGGCGTGGCCTTCCGGCGCAAGGGCGTCAAGCCGGGCCTTGGCTCCGCCGCTCAGTTCCAGGGTCGGCTGGCCCGACGGAAGATTCACGACGCCGATGTCCTTCATATAGACGCCGCGCTTGAAGCCGGTGCCGACCGCCTTCGAAAAGGCCTCCTTGGCGGCGAAGCGCTTGGCCAGCGTTCCGGCCATGGTGTGCGGGCGCCCGGCGGCCTTGCGCCGCTCGGTCTCGGTGAACACGCGGTTGAGGAATCGGTCGCCCCAGCGGTCGAGCGATCTCTCGATCCGCTCGATGTTGCACAGGTCGGAGCCGATGCCGACGATCACCGCGCGCTGTCCATCAGCTCGCGCATCCGGCGGACGCTGGCGTCGAGGCCCGTGAAGATCGCCTCACCGACCAGGAAGTGGCCGATGTTGAGCTCGGCGAGCTGCGGGATTGCCGCGACGGGGATGACATTGTCGAAGGTGAGGCCGTGGCCAGCGTGGGGCTCGATCCCGTTCTTGACCGCCAGCGCCGCGCAGTCGGCGATGCGCTTGAGCTCGGCCGAGCGCTCCTCGCCACTCGCGTGCGCGTAGCGGCCGGTGTGGAATTCCACGACAGGCGCGCCGAGCCGCGCGGCGGCCGCGACCTGCTCTTCCTTCGGCTCGATGAACAGGCTGACGCGGATGTTCGCACCGGCAAGGCGGTCGACATAATAAGCGAGGTGGTTGTGCTGGCCGGCTGCGTCGAGCCCGCCCTCCGTGGTCCTCTCCTCCCGCCGCTCTGGAACGATGCAGGCGGCGTGCGGCTTGTGGCGTAGCGCGATCTCCAGCATCTCCTCGGTCGCCGCCATCTCGAGATTCAGCGGCAGGTCGATCTCGGCCATCAGCCGGTCGATGTCCTCGTCGGTGATGTGGCGGCGGTCCTCGCGCAAATGGGCGGTGATACCGTCGGCACCGGCCTCGGCAGCGATCAGCGCCGCGCGCACCGGGTCGGGATGGTCGCCGCCGCGCGCGTTGCGGATGGTCGCGACATGGTCGATGTTGACACCGAGGCGCAGGGTCATGTGGCGAGTCCGCCAAGCACCCCGCGCGGATCGCGGTAAGCCTTGAGCTCGATCAGATTGCCGCTGGGGTCCTGGACCATCGCCTTGGCCTGTTCGCGCTCCGTCCCTTCGTGATCGACCCGCGGCGCCTCAACGAAGTCGGTCAGGCCGCCGACCAGCGACTCCCATTCGTCCCACGGCAATGTCACCCCGAAGTGGCGCGACCGCGGCATCGGGTCGGTGACGTCGCCGGGGCGATGCTGGAGCGTCAGCTGCGCGCCGAACAGCGCGACATCGGCCCAATCCGGCTGGCGGCGGCCGCGCACCCCGCCCAGCACCCCTTCATAGAAGGCGAGGGCCTCGTCCAAATCGCGGACGGGGAAGGAGAGGTGGAAGATCACGCCGCGGCGCGACTCCCGGGCTTTACCGCCGGGATCGCCGCGAGCTCCGGCGGCACCGCGTCGGCAGCGTAGGTCGGCACGTCGATCCGGATCAGCGGATGGAAGGGAACGCCAAGGTCGGCGCTGCCGCCCGAACGGTCGACCAACGCGGCCTCGGCCACGACATCGGCCCCCGCGGCGCGGACCGCATCGATCGCTTCGCGCGACGAGAGGCCGGTGGTGACCACGTCCTCGACCATCAGCACGCGGGCTCCGCGATCGAGACGGAAGCCGCGGCGAAGCTCGAAGCGGCCCTCCGGCCGCTCGAGGAACATCGCCGGCCGGCCGAGCGCGCGGCCCATTTCATGGCCGATGATCACCCCGCCCATGGCTGGAGAGACGACCGCGTCGATGCGCTCGCGCAGCTCCGCCGGCAGCTTCGCCGCGAGCGCCCGGGCGAGGCGCTCCGCGCGCTCGCCGTCCATCAGCACCCGCGCGCATTGCAGATAGCGCGGGCTCCTGAGCCCGGAGGAAAGAATGAAATGGCCTTCGAGCAGCGCGTCGGCGGCCCGGAATTCGGCGAGGATTTCGTCTTCGGTCATGCGCGACCCGGCCATTAAGGCCGAGCGCCAAAGGCAGCAACACCCGCCCGCGAAGCAAGGGCCGAGGAGGTGCTTGAGGGAGCGCGAACCCGCGCCTATAGAGCGCCCAAAATGGGGGGCGCTACTCTCGTCCTTCCAGTTCCAACGCATGGTCCCGGAGTGCAGATGAAACGGATTGGATGGGCGATTGCCTTGGCCGCGGCCTGGCTTACACCTGCAGCGGCGTACGCCCAGGCGCCTGCGGCGGCACCAGCCGCGAGCGCCGCGCAGCAGCCCGAGGGCGGATTCGCGCAAGACCCGAACCGCGCCGATGCCGCAACTGCCCCGGTCTCCGAGCAATCGGTGGGCGCCGGACCCACCACCGCCGCCACTCCGCCCGACAGCCTCGGCGCGTTCAAGGAAACTCCGGCCTCGAACGATCTTGGCGTTCCGATCCTCGGCAAAAGGGGCATCCAGGAGCAAGTGACGCCGATCGGCCGCGAGGCCGCGACCTTCCACAACGTCTGGCTGCTGCTGCTGTGCGCGGCGATCAGCATCTTTGTGCTGGCGCTTCTGCTTTACGCGATCATTCGCTTCCGCCGCGGCGCCAACCCGGTGCCTTCGCGCAATTCGCACAATACGGCGATCGAGGTGATCTGGACCCTGGTGCCGGTGCTGATCCTGGTGGCGATCGCAATCCCGTCGATCAAGCTGCTGCGCAACCAATACAGCCCGCCGCCCGCCGACGTTACGGTCAAGGTGATCGGTCACCAATGGTATTGGACATACGAGCTTCCCGACCATGGTGTGTCGTTCGACAGCTACATGCTGAAAGAAGCCAACGACCCGACGCGTCAGGCCAACCAGCGCGCGCGCACCGATGCGGATGGACCGCCATTGCTTGCGGTCGACCAGCGCCTGGTCATTCCTGTCGGCAAGGTGGTCAAGTTCATCGTCACCGCCGATGACGTGATCCACAGCTTCGCCGTCCCAGCTTTCTGGGTGAAGCAGGACGCCAACCCGGGGCAGCTGCACGAGACGTGGGTCAAGGTCGACCGGCCCGGCGTCTATTTCGGGCAATGTTCGGAACTGTGCGGGGCGCGCCACGCGTACATGCCAATCGCGGTCGAAGCGGTGCCCGAAGCGCAATTCGCCGCCTGGGTCGCTTCGAAGGGCGGGCAAATGCCGGCGCCGCGTCGCGCCGCGGCCCCTGCCCCGGCGCGTCCCGGCGGGACCGATACCGACACGGTCACTCCGGCTCCGGCAGCAGCCGGAACGCAGCGGCCGGCCAGCCCGGCGGCCGGGCCGAACAACACAGAGGTCGCCAACCGCGCGACCGCCAACGATTAATCGATCGGATCAGTAAGACATGAGCACGACTGCCGACTCACTGCATCTCCAGCCGCACGAAGCGCATGACGCGCACCACGATGCGGACCACAAGCCGGGATTCTTCACCCGCTGGTTCATGTCGACGAACCACAAGGACATCGGCACGCTCTATCTGATCTTCGCGATCGTCGCCGGCGTGATCGGCGGCGCGATCTCGGGCATCATGCGCTGGGAGCTGATGGAGCCCGGCATCCAGGTCATCAACCAGGGTTGGCCGCTCGGTCCGGGCACCGCCAATTTCGACGAATGGGCGCATCACTGGAACGTCCTGATCACCGCCCACGGGCTGATCATGGTCTTCTTCATGGTCATGCCGGCGATGATCGGCGGCTTCGGCAACTGGTTCGTGCCGCTGATGATCGGCGCGCCCGACATGGCCTTCCCGCGCATGAACAATATCAGCTTCTGGCTGCTGATCCCGGCCTTCCTGCTGCTGCTCGGCTCGGCCTTCGTGTCCGGCGGGACCGGCCTTGGCGCCGGGACCGGCTGGACCGTCTATGCGCCGCTCTCGACGTCGGGCTCTTCGGGGCCGGCGGTCGACATGGCGATCTTCTCGCTGCACCTCGCCGGCGCGAGCTCGATCCTCGGCGCGATCAACTTCATCACCACCATCTTCAACATGCGCGCGCCGGGCATGACCCTGCACAAAATGCCCTTGTTCGTCTGGTCGGTGCTGGTCACCGCCTTCCTGCTGCTGCTTGCGCTGCCGGTGCTGGCCGGCGCGATCACCATGCTTCTGACCGACCGCAATTTCGGCACGACCTTCTTCGACGCCTCGGGTGGTGGGAATGTTGTGCTGTACCAGCACCTCTTCTGGTTCTTCGGCCACCCCGAAGTGTACATCATGATCCTGCCGGGCTTCGGCATGATCAGCCAGATCGTCGCGACCTTCAGCCGCAAGCCGGTGTTCGGCTATCTCGGCATGGCCTATGCGATGGTCGCGATCGGCGTGATCGGCTTCGTCGTCTGGGCGCACCACATGTTCACCACCGGCATGAGCGTCGATGCCAAGATGTACTTCACCGCCGCGACCATGATCATCGCCGTGCCGACCGGCGTGAAGATCTTCAGCTGGATCGCGACCATGTGGGGCGGCTCGATCACGTTCGAGACGCCGATGCTGTGGGCGATCGGCTTCATCTTCCTGTTCACGGTCGGAGGCGTCACCGGGGTTGTCCTCGCCAATGCCGGCGTCGACACCTACATGCACGACACCTACTACGTCGTCGCGCACTTCCACTATGTGCTGAGCCTCGGCGCGGTGTTCGCGATCTTCGCGGGCTTCTACTACTGGTTCCCGAAGATGAGCGGGAAGATGTACAACGAGCTGCTCGGCAAGCTGCACTTCTTCATCATGTTCGTCGGCGTCAACATGGTGTTCTTCCCGCAGCACTTCCTCGGCCTCGACGGCATGCCGAGGCGCATTCCCGACTACACGCCGGCTTACGCGGAGTGGAACTACGTCTCGACGATTGGCTACATGATCACCATCGTCGGCGTCGGGATCTTCTTCGTGAATCTGTTCTGGTCGCTGGCCGCCGGAAAGAAGGCGCCGGCCAATCCCTGGGGCGAAGGCGCGACCACGCTCGAATGGACCCTGCCGAGCCCGCCGCCGTTCCACCAATTCTCGACCCTGCCGAAGATCGACTAAGGCGGCAGTCAAAGTGAACGAGAGGCCCCGGTTCGCCGGGGCCTCTTTTTTTGCGCGGCTAGAGCTTCCGGCAAAACCAGCAGTTCAGCGCGAACCGGTAGTCGGCAAATTGCTTGCTGTTGCAGGTCACTGGCCGAACTTCGTGGGCCACCCAGGATGGGAAGACCACCAAGCTATTTTGAACAGGTTCGATGTCCACATAATCTCGATCGGAGGGGGATTCGTTTTGCTGCCCCGGGAAGGGGAACAGCCGCAGGCACCCACCCGAGAAAGCCTTGGGCTCGCGGTAAAAATAGAAGACGCCGCTTAGCACGCGGTCCTCGCCCGGCCCGGCCCCGAGGGGTTCGCGCCCTTCCCCGATCGGAATGTCGGTGTGACGCGCGAAATGCGCGCCGTCCCCATGAGCCGCGAGCTCGAGCTCGAGCGATCTCGGTTCCGGCCCATGGGATCCGCAGGCACGCATCAAATCGGGAAGGACTTCGAGCATCCTTCGTTCAAGAGCTGGCCGCAGCGAGCCCAGGTCCGACAAGGTCAGAGCGACACGAAGGGACGGATCGACCCGGTTGCCTGCCCCGCCGTGCGGCTTGACGGTCGCATCCCGGAAGCGTGAGCGGCTCGACAAAGTCCAGTCGAGCAGCGCCTCCAGCTGTTCTCGCGGCAGGAAATCGCGCAACTGCGCGTGCGGCGGGATCGGCCAGGGCGCGCCGGCAATCATGGGAGTTCTTCTAGTCCGCGTCTGCGCGGGCGAACAGCATTCGCAGAGCTCTTACGACTTCATCCGCTCCGCTTTCACGATCTTTATCGCCGGTTCGAGCATCTGGCCCTTCATCGGCCCTTCGCCCTTGTCGGGGTTCACCGGCGCGTCGAAGATTTTCCTCACCACGTCCATCCCCTCGAGCACGCGGCCGAAGACGGCAAAGCCGTTGGCATCGCCGCCGGGCCCGCCGGCATCGAGGCCCGGCTGATCGGAAACGAGGATGAAGAAGTCGGCGCGCGCCGTTCCCGGGCCCGCGTTGGCCATGGAAATGGCGCCGGCGACGTTCCTGAGCCCGGTCTGGCTGGTCGGCTCGTGCGCCACGGGAGGGAGGAGCTTGCGCGCGTCGCTGCGGATTCCGCCCTGGATCAGTCCGCCTTCGCCGCCCTTGCCGTCGGGGACGCGCATCGCGCGGTAGAAACTCTCGCCGTTGAACCGGCCGCCATCGACGTATTTGAGGAAATTGGCGGTGGTGACCGGTGCGCGGACCTTGTCGAGGCCGATGACGATGCGTCCGAGACTGGTGTCGATTGCCACTGGCACCAGCTCGGCCTGCGGATTTGACGCCGTGGCCGGCTCCGGAGTGGCTTGCGCCAAGGCCGGGGCGGCAAGCGCCGCGGCGACCAGCGCGAGGAGGATTCGCTGCTTCATGGAGCGGCTCATAGCAAAGCCGGATGAACGCGCGTCAACGCGGGCTTTTCCTCTCCCGGCCAAGCCCTTATAGGCGCGCCCATGCCGACTTTGGCGACGAGTGAACCAGCCGCGCTGCCGGCCGACTGGCGCGACATCCTCGCGCTGACCAAGCCGCGCGTGATGAGCCTGGTGGTCTTCACCGGACTGTGCGGGATGTGGGCCGCGCCCCACCTGCCGCCGCTCGCGCTCGGCTTTACCGCGATCCTGTGCATCGCGCTCGGCGCCGGCGCATGCGGCGCGCTCAATCAATGGTATGAGGCCGACGTCGACGCGAAGATGCGCCGCACCGCTTCCCGCCCGCTTCCGGCCGGCCGGATGGACCGCCAGTCGGCGCTTCATTTCGGGGTCGGCCTTGCGGTCTTCTCGGTTCTGCTGATGGGGCTCGCGGCCAATTGGCTGGCGGCGGCGCTGCTGGCGGCGTCGATCCTCTTCTACGTCTTCATCTACACCGTCTGGCTGAAGCCGCGCACGGCGCAGAACATCGTCATCGGCGGCGCAGCCGGCGCCTTCCCGCCCTTGATCGGCTGGGTCGCCGCGACGGGCAGCGTCGACAGCCTGCCGCTGCTGCTGTTCGCGATCATTTTCCTGTGGACTCCACCGCACTTCTGGGCGCTGTCGCTGTTCGTGCGCTCAGATTATGCGGCAGCCGGGATCCCGATGCTTCCGGTCGTCTCCGGCGTCGAGAGCACACGGCGGCAGATCTTCCTCTACAGCCTGCCGATGGCCGCGGCCGCGATCCTGCCCTGGCCGCTCGGCCTCACCGGCGCCCTCTATGGCGGATCGGCGATCGTCCTCAACGCGGTCTTCCTGGTGCTCGCCGCACGCGTGCTGATGAACCGCACGGACGAGCCGTCGCACATGGCCGCGGAAAAGCATTTATTCTCTTATTCGATCTTCTATCTGTTCGCCCTGTTCGCGATCCTCGTCGCCGACCGCGCGCTCGCCGCATGAAACCCGACGACGAACTGATCCGCGCACGGCAGCGCGAGCGGGCGCGCATCATGGCCTGGCTGCTAGGGCTTTTCGCGATCCTTCTCTTCTTCATCACGCTGGCCAAGACGGGAATGAACTGGTGACCACCGACACGCTGCGCCGAAGCAATGCCAGGACGGGACTGATCATGGCCGCAGTGGTGGCGGGGATGCTCGCCTTCGCTTTTGCCAGCGTGCCGCTGTACCGCTTGTTCTGCGAAGCGACCGGATTTGCCGGGACACCGCTGCGCGCCGATCGCGCTCCAGGCGCGGTCGCAGGGGAGATCGGGGTGCGTTTCGACGCCAACACCCAGCCGGGCCTTCCCTGGCGCTTCAAGCCCGGCCAGACCCGGATCACCGTCCAGCCGGGCGCCCACATGCAGGCGCATTATACCGCCGAGAATCTGTCGGGACGCGATTGGACGGGGCAGGCCTCATTCAACGTCTCGCCCGACCAGGCCGGCAAATATTTCCGCAAGATCGCATGCTTCTGCTTCACCGAGCAGACGCTGAAGGCCGGCCAGAAAGTCGACATGCCGGTGACCTTCTTCGTCGACCCGAAGATCGCCGAGGACCCGGACACCAGGAACATCGACGAGATCACCTTGAGCTACACATTTTACCCGGTGGAAAGTCGCGCCGCGGCCCGCTAGAGCCGCACGCAAACCACCGACCAAGCAACTAGGGGAAAGCTTCCACACATGGCCGCGACGAAGAACCACGATTATCATCTGGTCGATCCGGATCCCTGGCCGCTGATCGGCGCGATTGCCGGCGGCCTGCTGTTCGGCGGGCTGGTCATGTGGTGGCACGAAAATGCCTACGGCAAATTCGTCTTCGCGCTCGGACTGCTCGGCGTGCTCGTGACCATGTACAATTGGTGGGCGAACACGGTCCGCGAAGCTCACACCGGCTACCACACGCCGGTGGTGCAGTTGCACCTGCGCTACGGCATGATCCTGTTCATCGCCTCCGAGGTGATGTTCTTCCTCGCCTGGTTCTGGGCCTTCTTCGACGCGTCGCTATTCCCTCCGGCGATCGAGGTGGTGGAGGGCGTTTCGCAGCCGCTCGAGACGGGCGCGGCGCAATGGCCGCCGCATGGCATCGAAGTGCTCAATCCGTGGAGCCTGCCGCTGCTCAACACCTTGATCCTGCTCTGTTCGGGCACCACGGTCACATGGGCGCATCACTCGCTGATCCACGGCAACCGCGACGGGCTCAAGCTCGGCCTGTTGCTGACCATCCTTCTCGGCCTGCTGTTCACCGGCATCCAGGCCTATGAGTATCTGCACGCGCCGTTCGCGTTCAAAGGTAATATTTACAGCGCAACCTTCTTCATGGCGACCGGCTTCCACGTCATCGTCGGGACGATCTTTCTGATGGTGTGCCTGATCCGCGCGCATCGCGGCCACTTCACTCCGAAGCAGCATTTCGGCTTCGAGGCGGCGGCCTGGTATTGGCATTTCGTCGACGTCGTCTGGCTCTTCCTGTTCGTCTCGATCTACGTGTGGGGCGGCTGGGGCGCGCCGACCCACGGCTAGGGTTGCGGTGCCCGGGCCGTCGCCGCTCGGCACCGCCGTTCGCGGCGAATGCCCGCGCTGCGGCGCGCCCGGCCTGTTCGACGGCTGGGTCGCCTTTGCGCCCAAGTGCCGCGGCTGCGGCCTCGATTATTCTGCCTTCAACGTCGGCGACGGTCCCGCCGCCTTCCTGACCTTTATCGTCGGCACAATTGTCGTCGTCTCCGCGCTGATCGTTGACGCCGCTTATTCGCCGCCGTGGTGGGTGCATCTGATCTGGGTTCCGGTCACAACGGTCGTGACCATCGGCGGACTACGGCTCGCCAAGGGCTGGTTGCTGGCGCAGGAATATAAGCATCGCGCGCGCGAAGGACGGCTCGTCGAATGACACGTCGGCTGCCCTTTCTTGCGACCGTCATCGTCCTGGCAGCGGTCGGTGTGATGATCGCGCTCGGTGCCTGGCAGCTGCAGCGCGCGAGCGGCAAGGAAGCGCTGCTGGCGCGCTATGCGCAGGCGCAGGACCTCCCGCCGATCGTCTGGCCCGCGCAGCCTCCCCGCGGCGACCAGCTCCCGCTGTTTCGCCACGCCACCGGCATGTGCCCGCGGATCGTCGCCAGGCGCGCCCAGGCCGGGGAAAATGCCCAGGGCGAACCCGGTTATGTCCATATCGTCGATTGCGCGGCAGCGGCCGGAGCCGCTGGGATGAGCGTCGAGGTCGGCTGGTCGAAAGACCCCAACGCGCCGCTCAATTGGGCGGGCGGCCCGGTCAGCGGCGTCATCGCGCCCGACCGGCGCAGCGGGATGCGGCTGGTTGCGGCGTCCGCCCCGCCGGGCCTCGAGCCGAGCCGCCCCCCTTCGCCCGAGACAATCCGCAACAACCACCGATCCTATGCCCTGCAATGGTTCGCCTTCGCGGCCATCGCGCTCCTCATCTTCGGGCTCGCACTGCGGGGACGGTTGAGGCAGAGCGCGTCCTCATGACGATGATGCTTACCACTCTTGCCAACGGCCTGCGTGTCGTCAGCCGCGAGATGCCGGGGCTGGAGACCGCCGCGATCGGCCTGTTCGCGCGCTGCGGCGCCCGCGACGAGCCGGCGCATCTCAACGGCCTCGCCCACCTATACGAGCATATGGTGTTCAAAGGCGCTGGCGGGCGCTCGGCGCGCGAGCTCAACGAGGCGATCGAGGACGTCGGCGGCGAGCTCAACGCGTGCACCGAGCGCGACGCAACCTCTTACACCGCGGCGGTGATGGCCGACCATGTGCCGCTGGCGATGGAGCTGCTCGCAGACATCGTCCAGCGGCCCCACCTCGACGCCGACGACCTCGTCCGCGAGAAGGAAGTGGTGCTGCAGGAGCTGGCCGAGGTGATGGACACTCCGGCCGACCTCATCTTCGACGAGCTTTGGGCCGCGTCGTTCGCCGACCAGCCTCTCGGCCGCTCGATCCTCGGCGACGAGGCGAGCATCGCCAGGGTCACGCCGGCCGACCTGCACGACTGGCGTGAAAGCCATTATCGCGGCGGCGATTTGATCCTCGCCGCGGCCGGCAAATTGTCTCACGAGGAGCTCGCCCGTCTCGCCGACGAGCATTTAGGCTCCATCCCCGACGGACGCGCGGGCGAGTGCGCCGGCGCCCGCTTCACCGGCGGAGTCCGCATCGGGCGGGTGGCGAGCGAGCAGGCGCACATCAGTTTCGGCTTCGAGGCGCCGGCCGAACGCGCCGACGATTATTTCGCGGCGCGGCTGTTCGCCGACGTGGTTGGCGGCGGGGCGTCGTCGCGCCTGTTTCACGAGCTGCGCGAGGAGCGCGGACTTGCCTACACCGTGAGCGCGTCGGTGCACCCCTTCGCCGACACCGGCCTGTTCTACCTCCACGCCGCAACCTCGCCCCGCGAAGCTGCCGCCGCATCGCAGCTGATCGACCAGATTCTCGACGAGGCGGTCGAAAGCGTGACACAGCGCGAACTCGACCGGGTCCGCACGCGCGCCGCCGCCGGGCTGATGATGCACCTGGAAACGCCCTGGGGTCAGGCGTCCTATGCGGCGCGCCAGGTCGCGGTCTACGGCCGGCTGGTCGAGCCTGCCGAGGTCCTGGAGCAGCTTCGCGCGGTGAGTCTCGACCAGGTGCGCGCCGCCGGCGAACGGATGGTCGCGGGAGGCCGCGCCACCGCTACCATCGGCGTCCCGGCGGTCCGCGCGGCGTGAACGGCCTGACGACGCTTGTAGCCGAGCCGTGGGACGATTGGGGCCTGATCGACTGCGGCCACGGCCAGAAGCTTGAACGCTATGGCCCGGTGCGGGTGGTTCGCCCCGAACCGCAGGCGATGTGGGCGCCGGCGAGCGAGGATTGGGACGCCGACGCCATTTTCGTTCCCGGATCCGACGAGGAGGGCGGCGGGCGCTGGACCCAGCACCGGCCGGTTCCGCAACAATGGCCGCTGTCGCGGGGCTCGGTCCGCTTCCATGCCATGCTGACCCCCTTCCGCCACCTCGGTTTCTTTCCGGACATGGCGCCGCAATGGGAGTGGATGCGCAATCGCTGCGCCGACGCCGACGTGCTCAACCTGTTCGGCTACACCGGTGTCGGAACGCTGCAGCTGAGCGATGCCGGAGCGCGGCTGGTCCATGTCGACGCGTCGAAAAAATCGGTCGAGCAGGGCAAGGACAATGCGCAGGCGTCCGGCTTTGCCGACCGGCCGATCCGCTGGATCGTCGATGACGCGACCAAGTTCACCGCGCGCGAGGTGCGGCGCGGCCGGCGCTACGACGGAATCCTTCTCGACCCGCCCAAGTTCGGGCGCGGGCCGACCGGCGAAGTCTGGCGGCTCGAGGAACATCTCGCGCCGCTGCTCGCCGATTGCCGCAAGCTGCTCGACGCCGACAGCCGCTTCCTAGTGCTGACCGTCTATGCGGTGCGCATGTCCGCGCTCGCGATCGGCGAGCTGGTGAAGCAGACGCTTGGCGATCTCGGCGGGGCGGTGGAAATGGGCGAGATGGCGGTGCGCGAGGAGGCACGCGGCCTGCTTCTCCCGACCGCTATCTTCGCGCGCTGGTCGCGCTAGCTCCGGCCGGCCCGGATCGCGGCTCCGGCGACGAACGGGGCGCCCGCCGTCAGCAGCAGCGACACCGCCGCTTCAAGCAGCAAGGCGTCGGCGACTGCAAAGATTAGCAGCGGCACGGCAAGCGGAAGAAGCAGCAGGCCGGCAAGCGACCCAGCGCGCGGCAGGCCCGCGGTGACCGCGGCCACGGCGACGGCCAGCGCGGCGAGGGCGGGAGTGCCGACCGCCAGTGCGGCAATCGTGCGGCCAAGCGCTGCCCCGTCCATCGCGAGCAGCGCGGAGGCCGGCAGCGCAGCGATCAACAGCAGCGGCGCGAACGTCAACCAGTGGGCCACGATCTTGGCCGCGGCGATACTTTCCTCGGCAACGCCGCGGAGAACGAGCTGGTCGAGCACGCCGTCGGCGCGGTCGGGCTCGACCAGCCGTTCCACCGGGAGCAGGGCCGCGGTCAGCGCGGCGATCCACAGCGCTCCGGCCGCGATCCGCGACAGCAGTCGCGGTTCCGGACCGACCGCGAACGGGACGAGCGTCGCCACCAGCAGGAAGAATGCGACGGGCAGCCAGGCGCCGCCGCTGAAGCCGCGCCGGACGTCGCGCGCGATCAGCCGGCCAATCATTGGCCGAGTTCCAGCGCCCGCCACGGTCCCGCCATCGGCTGGTGCGAGGCGGCGAGCATGGCGCCGCCCGAGGCGAGGTGCCGCGCGACCAGCGACTCCAAGAGTGCCGCGCCCCGGGTGTCGAGCGCGTTGAGGGGTTCGTCGAGCAGCCACAGCAGGGCGCCCGAAGCGGCGACGCGCGCGAGAGCCGCACGCTTCAGCTGCCCCGAGGACAGGAGCCGCACGGGGACCGGAGCGAGCTCGGCAAGCCCGAGCATCCCGAGTGCCCCATCGGCATCGCCGCCCCAAAAACGCAGCGCTCGCCCCAGCGGCAGCTCGCGGTCGAGCGCAGGCTGGTCGTCCGCGAGCGCGAGGCCGGATCGCGTAACTCGACCCCGCTCCGCCTCGAGCAGGCCCGCGGCAAGGCGAATCAGGCTCGACTTGCCGCTGCCGTTCGGGCCGCGCAGCTGCACCGCGTCGCCCGGCTCGAGCGCCAGATCGAGCCCCTCGACCAGCAACCGCCCGCCGCGGCGTAGCGCGACTCCCTCGAAGCGCAGCAGCGTGCTCACTCCGCCATCTCTTCGAGCGCGTGAATGTCGTCGTCCGACAGGCCGAAATGATGGCCGACCTCGTGGATCAGAACATGGCGGACAAGATGTTCGAGGCTGTCTTCGCCGCCCGCCCATTCGTCGAGAATCGGTCGGCGGAAGAGGCGGATCCGATCCGGTAGCCGGCCGGACTCGGTGACACTGCGTTCAGTCAACGGAACGCCCTCGTAGAGTCCGGTGAGCTCGAACGGGTCCTCAATCCCCATGTCGGCGAGCGTCGCCTCGTCGGCGAAATCCTCGACCTGCAGTACGACGTCGCCGAGCGTATGGGAGAAGGGCTCGGGCAGCGCGTCGAGCGCGCCGCGCGCGATCTCCTCGATCTCCTCAGCCGATGGCGGTGCCCCGAACGCGCGCATGGCCGCGGCATAGGGGCTGGGAGCGGCGCGCTGCAAGGTTGCCCGAGCGGGCGAGCGCCCTTACATGGCCGCCTTCCGGGCAAAAATGCGGAGCGGTGGCCGAGTGGTCGAAGGCGCTCGCCTGGAAAGTGAGTATACGGCAAAACCGTATCGAGGGTTCGAATCCCTCCCGCTCCGCCAACGTCGCAGTTTCCCAAATTCGCCGCTGTCCAGAAAAGCCGCTGATTTCCTAACATTCTGCCGCTTGCGTTGGCCGCCAGCGTCCATTGACATTTGCTCCAATCCGCCGAAAAGTGTGGGGGTGAATGTGGGGGCGCGACACGAAAGGCGGCTGCAATGGGCAAGCTGAATCCACTCCAGGTTCGCAATCTCAAAGAGCCGGGACGCTACAGCGACGGGGACGGCCTGTTGCTGGAGGTCCGGCCGGGGGGCGCAAAAAGTTGGATTGCGCGTCTCCAGGCGAACGGCAAGCGCCGCGATTATGGACTCGGCTCCGCCAAGGATGTGTCGCTCGCGGAAGCGCGAGACAAGGCGCGGGAGTATCGCAAGCAGCTCCGCGCCGGAACCGATCCGCTGGAGGCGAAGCGAAACGCGCGCGAGCATATCCCTACATTCCGCGAAGCCGCGAAGGCGGTCCATGCCGAGCACAAGCCCGGCTGGCGCAACGGGAAGCATGGCGCGCAATGGCTGGCGACGCTGGAGGCCTATGCCTTCCCGCACTTTGGCGAGCTGCCAATCGATCGGATCGACAGCGGCCATGTGCGCGACGCGCTTGCGGAGATTTGGCTGACAAGGCCGGAAACGGCGCGGCGGGTCCGGCAGCGGATCGGAACGGTGCTCGACTACGCGCATGGGAAGCGGTGGCGCGCACACCCGCTCGGAATGGCGGCGGTGAATAAGTCGCTGCCCAAGCAGCCGCCCAAAATCGGCCATTTTGATGCCATGCCCTACGCTCGCGTTCCGGAGTTTTCACAAGCGGTAAAAAGCCGCGTGAGCATGGGTCGGCTGGCGCTGGAGGCGCTGATATTGACCGCCACCCGTTCGGGCGAAGTCCGTGGCGCGCGCTGGAGCGAATTGGACTTGGACGCGGCGACCTGGACCATTCCAGCCGAGCGGACCAAAACCGGCAAGCGCACCGGCAAGCCGCACATTGTTCCTCTCTCACCCGCCGCCCTCGATGTTTTCGCGCGCGCTAAGGCTTTGCGGATCGAGGCGAGCGACCTTGTTTTTCACGGCTCGAAGCGCGGGCGCCCACTTAGCGACATGACGCTCTTAAAGGTGCTACGGGACGCCGGGGAACCGTTCACCGTCCACGGCTTCCGCTCCGCATTCCGGGACTGGGTTGCCGAGCAAACAAACTTCCCCGGGGAGGTCGCGGAAGCGGCCCTCGCGCATACCATTCCTAACAAAGTTGAGGCCGCTTACCGGCGCACGGATTTTCTCGACAAGCGCCGCAAGCTCATGGAGGCTTGGGGAGCCTATTGCTTCGGCGGCAGCTCCAATGTCGTTCGGCTGGCGGCTGGATAGTAATCGTCGGAAGATGGGGATTAGCGCCATTTATTTCCGTGGATAGGAATCCGCGCGAATTCGGGACTCTTTCAAAGTCTGGCGTCGAGTCGTCCACAGTTGGTGCACAGTTGTGCTTCATTTGATCCCCTAGATGCGTGGGGCCAGGTCCCTGTAGCTAAGCGAGCGCGCTGATGCGCAAGCAAGCACGAGAGGATCATGATGGATCACCCCTATCTACTTTCGATTTCCGAGACGGCTGACGCATTGAGTATCGGTCGTTCGAAGACTTACGACCTTATCAACGAAGGTAAGCTTCTTACGGTCACCATTGGGCGGCGTCGTTTGGTTCGAGCGGACAGCGTCGAAGCTCTCGCTCGTGGGGAGGCAGCTTAATGGACGGCCGAAACAAGAATGGCCCTGGCGCGGCTGCCACCGCGCACAGGGCCGAGGTTGTCGCCTCTGGAAAGCCGACGCGATCCAATACTCCAACCACAAAGCGGCGGCAATTGCTGAACCCGTTTGACTCCGCAAATGATTGGCCCGGCGTCCCTGATAATACAGCGGGAAAACAGCGGGAGCTCGCGGCGTGAGCGGCCGATCACTCCGCGCGGCGGTGAACGCAAAGTGCAAGAGCTGCATCTACGATCCAGGCAGCGGCAACGGCACATGGCGGGAGCAAGTGCAGGCGTGCTCATCGAGCAACTGCCCCCTGCATCCGTTTAGGCCCATTTCCGGCGCGAAAACGGGCCAGCGGCACAGCGGCGCTACATCGGTAGGGTCCGCACCCGTTTCGGCGCTCCACGGCTCGCAAAACGGCCTTCCCGTCCCCGCGTTGAGCATGTTGGAAGGCGGTGCGGCATGAGCGCGCCAGCATTCCAACATCATCGGCAAGCGGCGCTCGCTTTGCTGAATGAGCGGCCGGGCCTTCCGCGCAAACCGGCCGGATTCCTGGGCCATGTGTGCGTCGCGCCCGCGTTGAGCGACGGGCAACGCGACTGGCTGGAAAAGCTGCTGGACCGCTACGGCCTTCCGCCGCTGGCGCAATAGGCCGCACGGGGGAGCGACTGGCGACGGCCGCTCCCCCACTTTCAGCGCCAATCTTGAAACTTGCGAAAGATGAACGGGCGGACCTTGCGCGCCAGCGACCAGTCAGTTGAAAAAGCGAGAGTTTTTCCAACGGCTTGCGTCATTCTGGCGGTGCGCGAGTTCGATCCCCTATCCAGTGAAATAACACTGGAAAAGCATCGGATTGGGCCGATTGGCACGGCCGATGCAGTAAACTTAAATCCTAGTGTGGCGTCATCTCCCGCTCGGCGCTGGGGCGGAACGCGCAACAGCGCCAGCCGCACAAGCGACAGTCTCTCTCTGCATCAAGCGGCCAACATCGCGGAAGCGGCGCAATTCGCAGCGGCGGCCGGAATGCCGTTCAATCGCCACCTGACGATCCATTGGCAGCAAGCGGGCATTCCCGACGAACGGGCCGCCTGGGCAACCGGACGCTTCCTCAAATTGGCGAGCGACTGGGTCGCGAAACGCGGCAATTGCGACGGTAAAATAGGGTCAAATAGCGGTAGATTCGCCTGGGCGTGGGCGCGCGAGAATGACGGAGTTTCTGGAAGCCTTTCGCGAGCGCGTAAGAAGGGAAGCCATGTGCACATCCTGATGCACCTTCCGACCGGGACGCGGATCGGCACAATGCAGCGCCGCTGGCTTCGCTCGATAACTGGGCGGCCCTACAGCGCGAGCACAATCAAGACAGCACGGATCGGCGGCACGGCTGGCGCGGCCGAAGCGGCCCCAGCCGCATACCAGGCGAACCTCGCTGCCGTTGTCGATTACATCCTGAAAGGCGCTTCTCCCACCGCCGCTCGCGCGCTCGGGCTGGACCGGCTGGAATCAGGCGGCCGGGTCATCGGAAAGCGGGGCGCCACGAGCCAAAATATCGGTCGCGCCGCCCGTCGCCGCGATTCACTAAAGTAGTGCGAAATAGTGAATTCAGGTTACCGCCGTGGTGATTCGCCTAATGTCTGCTTTCGACCCATTGCGGACATTAGCCTCCACAGCCAATGTGGCGCGATGCGGCGCAAACGTTGGGGCATCATCTACGCAGTTGCCATCGTCATCTTTTTCGGTGGTTTGGTCCTTGGCGTAGAGAGGTCGCGCTACTTTCCGCTCTTCGTTGGCTTCTGCATGGCTTACGGGGCAGTCGCCACGGCGCTCATGATGTGGCCTGAGCGAAAATCGCCCAAGGACTAACGTCCGCTTTCCACCCAAAGCAGACACTAGCCTCGTGCTGAGTTACCTATCCGGATATGCCCGCACCACCGATGCCGCCAGACCTCAAGCATTGTTCCGATTGCGGCAAGGTCATCGGCCCACACGGCGGCTGGTTTGGTGCGGAGTGCATGTGCGCTCATCCGGCTGGGAACGCGCTGCGCGGCGCGCCCAGCGTCGGGGCGCGGCAGCCAGGGTCTAAAATAGAGAGAAGTAGATAAGCGAGCCGTTTTTTAACCGCCCAAAAACGGCTTTTGGCGCAGATACGCGGGTGGTGCGCGTTAGTTGTGAATGAGCTTACGAGTGGCGGGCAACTCCGCACCGGCCGCTTTTGATAGCGTTCGAAAAGCGACTTATCGGGTCATTCCACGCGGGCGTTGCCGCACGATTTCGCGCGCATTCCGCGCCCGCAGGCGATTAAAATAACAGATGGATATTGGACCCGTAGGGTTTTCCGAGGCGGCAAAAGGGACCGCTCGCGCCGCTTTAGTGTGGGGGAGAATGTGGGGACGAGCTGGATCGTGTGATAAACAATCAAGATAAATCAATCCTGTAATAGCTAAGGTCCAGCGGACTCCCGCTCCGCCAGCCGCTCAGGCGGGCTTCAGGCGACGATCCTGAGCTTTCCGCGCTTTCCCGGCGCTGCGTAGCAGACCACGCCGAGCTCGGCCTGGAGCCGCGCAAGCTCGCGCTCCTTCGCTTCGCGGCTGGCTTC
>DATLGK010000061.1:0-3020 GCA_035540475.1 Sphingomicrobium sp. | reverse complement strand
GAGTTGCTGGGCGTGGATTCCGCACCGTCGCTTCCGGCTGCGCCCAAGGGGATGGTGCTGAAGCCTGCGGTCGCCATCGAGGAGCTGCCGTTCGCGCCCGACAGCTTCGACGCCGTGACCAGCCAGTTCGGCTATGAATATGCCGACACGGATCGCGCCGCCGGGGAGGTCGCGCGGATCCTGAAGCCCGGGGGCTCGCTCCAGCTTGTGATCCATCGCCGCGACAGCGCCGTAGTCGCCCACAATCTCGGCCGGCGCGAGGCGCTTCGGTGGGCACTTGCGCCCGGCGGCTGGGTCGACCGGGCGCGGCAGCTGCTGTCAGCTCCCGGCGCGGCGGGGCAACGGTTCGCCAGGGCCTTCAGGGGCGCCCCTCTCGAGGCACAGCGCCTGTTCCCACGTCAGCGCGTCGCCAGCGAAATCACGACGGCGGTTGTGATGATCCTGGAGCGGGCGGCAGCCACGCCTGGGGGCCGGCCGCTCGATGATCTGCAGGCCCTTCAAGCCAAGGCGCGCAATGAAATCGCGCGGCTCGACGCGCTCGAGCGGGCAGCGTGCGACGCCGACTGCCTCGACGCGATCGTCGCCGGACTGCGTGCCGCTGGCCTTCAGGCTGATCGCGAGGCGGACTTGATCGATGCGCGGTCGAACAGCCCGTTCGCATGGCTGGTTCGCAGCTTGGCATAGCTCGCAAACGCCGAAAAGAAAAAGGCGGCGGACCATGGGTCCGCCGCCGAGTTTCTGTATCCCTTGCGCGAACTAGAAGCGCAGCCGGATCGTGGTGAAGTAGTCCCGACCAAGCACGTCGTAGGTGCTCGGGAAGGTGTTCGCCTGCTCCGCCAGCGAGCCGAGGATCGGCGGCTTCCTGTCGAGGAGGTTGTTCACACCCATCGTCAAAGTGAAGTGGTCGGTGATGTCGAAGCCCAGGCTCAGATCGAAGTAGTTCTGAGCCCTGATCCGCGGCGTGGTGAGCAGCGCCGGATCGGTGCCGATCCGCTCCAGGCCGTTGAAGACGTTCCTGATACGCGGATCGTCGACCTTGCCAAGGTAGCGCCAGCGCGGAGAAATCGTCACCGGCCCGTCCGTGAAGGTGAGGCGTGCCGTGTGCCTCCACTTGGGCAGCGGCTGGGTCACTACCGAGCCTTCGCCGATCGTCTCCCGCTCCGGAATTTCCGCAAGAGCGGTAAACCGGTACCTCTGCAGCCGGGTGCCGAGCATGAAGAAGCTCAGCCGCGATTCGCCACGACCGGTCAGCGAGAACGGCAGCGGCATGTTATAGTCGGTCTGGATGTCGATGCCGCTGGTCTCAAGCGACGCATTGTTCGCGCTGAGGATCAGCGGATTGCGCCCGCCCTGCGTCTCGCCAATCGCGCCGGTCGTCGGGTTACGCGTGCCTGCGAACAGCTGGCAGACGCCGCTCGACAGGTTTCGGACGACGGTGAAGCAGAGCTGGAGCGCGCTGTTGAGACCGCCGCCGGCCGTCCCGATCACGTCGTCGACCTTGATGTTGAAATAGTCGACGGTGACGTTGAGCCTCGGGATGAAGCGCGGCGAGATCACCGCACCGACGGTGTAGGTGTCGGAGGTCTCCTCCTGCAGGTCCGGGTTGCCGCCGAAGAAGCCCTGGATCTGGGCATTCGGCTGGACAGCGCTGGTGAAGACCAGCGCCGCCGGGACACCGCTGGCGATGCAGAGCTGGCGAAGCTCAGCAGTGCGCTGCGAGGCGATGCCGCGGTCGGAACACGGATCCTGTGCACCCGGGAAGCCGGTCGACTGGCCGCCGAACAGCTCGGCGACGTTCGGCGCGCGAACCGCGCGCTGGTACTGGCCGCGGAAGGTGATGTCGCGAACCGGCGCCACTTCGGCACCCGCGAAGTAGGCCCAGACGCCGCCGACGTTCCGAAGCGAATAATCGGAATAACGGGCGCCGGCATTCACCTCGAGACGGCTGAGGAAAGTATCGCGCAGGATCGGCACCGCGACCTCGCCGAACACTTCCTTCACATTGTACCGGCCGCTGGTCGGCTGCCCGGCGTTGAAGCCCAGAACGTCGCCCGAGGAGAGCAGTTCGTCCGGGATGTAGCGCGAGCTCGGCTCACGATATTCGACGCCGGCCGCAAAGCCGACATCAGGCGCGCCGAGGCCGATGTTGAACAAGGTTCCGCTGACCGAGGCCAAGGCGTTCTTGAGGTCGGAAACATCCTGGTTGGTCGCGTCCACCGAAACGAAGTTCGCAGCAGCCGGACTGAGCGTCCCCGGGCCGAAGACGTTGAGCGGCACGCAGCCGGCGGCACGCGCAGCCGCATCGCGGCACTCGAGCTGGCCGGTGGTCGGGTTAAAGCGCGTCGTCAGCCCCGAACGGAAGCGCGAGGCGGAGATATTGCCCTGCTGGAACTGCGTGTTGCGAGTCCGCGAGTAGGAGTAGAACGCCTCATAGTTGAGAGTAGGCGTGATATCGCCCTTGAGCCCGCCGAGCACCCGGAACGCGTCACGATTCTGGTTCGAGTTGCGGGCGCCGATTTCATTGAAGCGCCGCGAAACGAGCAGCGGTGTCGTGAAACCAGGGTCCGCGGGGTTCTCGAACTGCCGCAGGAACGTCTGGGTAGCAGCGTTGAAGAACGGGCTGTTGATCTGCAGCGGCGCCGAGACCGACGCCGGGGTCGGCGCCAGCTCCTGGGCGGTCACGCTGTTGACGAAGCTCATCTCGAAGAACGGCTTGACGAGATCCGAAACCTCGTAGCTGCCGTAGGCGCCGACCAGGTAGCGCTCCTGCGGGAGCTGCAGATAATTGTCCGGCGCAAAATTGTAAGTGTCATCCGGGTTCACGAAAGTCCGGACAGCGCCGGCGGGATCGAAGATCCGGACCGGGTTGAGGCCGGCCAGCGTAGCCGTGATCGTCGTCGCCGAGCCCTGACGGACGAGGCCAAGCTCGCCGCCGCGCGCAACGCAGGTGCTGAGCGCGCCGCCGAAGTTCGTGCCGATGCCGGTCCGACGATCGGTGCTGCCCGGAACGATGCAGGCAT
>DATLGK010000060.1:0-7092 GCA_035540475.1 Sphingomicrobium sp. | reverse complement strand
GCGATATAGGGCGGCAGCGGCATTCGCCCGGCGCGCTCGAGCAGCAGCTCGACTGGCTCGTACCCGTGAAAATGGAGCAGCGCCGAGCCGTCGTCCGACTTTTCGCTGACCTCCGCGCTGACGCCGCTGCCAAAGTCGATGCTCTCGCCTACCCGTGCCCTTTTCGCGTTGCGCAGGAACGCGCGCCATTCGCGCGGCCCTTCGCGCTTGTGCAGGGTTGCGCCGATATGGGCGGCCCCACGTTTGCCCGCGAGCTGCGCTGGGATCACCTTCGTGTCGTTGAACACCAGCACGTCGCCGGGTTCGAGCAGCTGCGGAAGGTCGAGCACGCCGTGGTCGGATATCGCCTCGCCGCGCACGGCAAGAAGGCGCGCGGCATCGCGCGGTCGCGCCGGGCGCAGCGCGATCCGCTCCGGCGGAAGGTCGAAATCGAAGGCCGAAACTTTCATCCACCGGTCATTGCGAGGAGCGCAGCGACGAAGCAATCCAGCATAGCACGACCTGGACTGCTTCGCTTCGCTCGCAATGACGCGGGAGCGCTATTGGCCGAGGTACGCCCTTACGATCGTCGTCGGCTGCTGCGGCGGCTCGCCCGGCGCAATCCGGTCGACCGCGTCCATCCCGGAGATCACGCGGCCCATCACCGTATATTTGTGATCGAGCCCGGAATTGGGTGCGTACATGATGAAGAACTGGCTGTTCGCCGAATTCGGGCTCGCTGACCGTGCCGCGCCCAACGTGCCGCGGAAGAACGGAACCGCGCTGAACTCGGCCTCGAGGTCGGGCAGCTCGGATCCCCCCTCTCCCGTGCCTTTCGGATCTCCGCCCTGGGCCATGAAGGCGGGGATCACGCGGTGGAATGCCAGCCCGTCGTAAAAGCCGCGCCGGACCAGAGTCTGGATTCGTTCGACATGGCGCGGCGCAAGGTCGGGGCGGAGCAGGATCTGCACGGTGCCGCCGCTCGAAAGCTCGATGAACAGATGGTTGGCGCGGTTGGCGGCCACCTCCGGCGGCGCGGCGATCGGCGCCGGTGCCGGCGCAGGCGCTGCGCCGATCAAGGCAAAGGCGAGCGGCAGCGCGAGTGCAACTTTGCTGAACATGTTCCTCCCCAACCAATTGCTGCGCGGATGCGAGGCCCGCGCTGACCCAATCATGAACCGGCCGCGAGGTGACGCCGCACGTCCTCGGCGACCGCCGGCGTCACGAACTTGTCGATCGAGCCGCCGAAACGCGCGATTTCCTTCACCAGCTTCGAGGCGATCGGCTGCAGCGAGACGTCGGCCATCAGGAAGACCGTCTCGATATCGTCGTTGAGCTGCTGGTTCATGCCGGCCATCTGGAACTCATATTCGAAGTCGGCGACGGCTCGCAGGCCGCGCAGGATCATCGACGCTCCCTGGGCTTCGGCGAAATCCATGAGAAGCGACCCGAATTCGACCACTTCGATATTGCCGGGAATGCCCGCGACCTCGCGCCGGACCATGTCCAGCCGCTCGGCGGTCGTGAACATCGGTTCCTTGGACGGGTTGGTCGTGACGCCGATCACCAGTCGGTCGACGAGGTGCGCGCCGCGGCGGATGATATCGAGGTGCCCGAGCGTGATCGGGTCGAAGGTGCCGGGATAGACGGCGACTCTGTCCATCAATGGTCCCTTTCGATCGCGAAGCGGGCAAGCGCGCGAAGCAGGTCCGCCTCGCTGCCGTGGCCGGAGAGATGCTCGATCGCCTGGGCGACGAGGAACGATGCTTGCTGCCGGGCCCGCTCCTCGCCAAGCAGCGAAACGAAGGTCGCCTTGCCCGCATCGGCATCCTTGCGGGTCGGCTTGCCCGCCGCCAGCGTGTCGCCGCTATGGTCGATCAGGTCGTCGGCGATCTGGAAGGCAAGGCCGATGTTTCGTGCATAGCCGCGATAGGCCGTCCGTCCCTCGGGCGGCATCTTGGTCATGATGCAGGCCGCCTCGACCGAATATTCGATCAGCGCGCCGGTCTTGAGCTGCTGCAGCCGAGTGATCGCGGGAAGGTCGAGCTGCTGCTTTTCCGCGGCAAGGTCCATCATCTGCCCGCCGGCCATTCCCGCGGGACCGGACGCACGCGCCAGCTCGAGTACCAGGTCGGAGCGGACCCATGGGTCCTCGTGCGTTGCCGGATGGGCGAGGATCTCGAACGCCAGGGCGTGCAGGCTGTCGCCGGCGAGAACGGCTTCGGCTTCCCCGAACGCCCGATGCACGGTCGCCCGGCCGCGGCGCAGCTCCGCATCGTCCATGCACGGCAAATCGTCGTGGATCAGCGAATAGACGTGGATCGCCTCGATCGCGCAGCCGACACGCAGAGCGCGGGTGCGGTCGATCGCGAACAATTGCGAAGCCGCGACGGTGAGCAGCGGCCGCAGCCGCTTGCCCCCCCCGATCGCGGCATGGCGCATCGCTTCGTACAGCGGCTCTCGCGCATCCCCGCTCGGCGCCAGCAATTTCGAGAAGAAGCTGTCGACCTCGGCGGAGACGCGCTTCGCCTCCCCGTCGAGCGCCTCGGCCAGCCGGTCGATCGTTTCAACCGGCATCGAAGGGCTTCAGCCCCGCCGGCTTGCCGTCGCTGCCGAACGCAATCTGCTCGATCCGCGCCTGCGCGTCCTTGAGGCGGGCCTCGCAATGCCGCTTCAGCCGGTCGCCTTCCTGGTAGAGCTCGATCGACTTGTCGAGCGGCGCCTCGCCCTTTTCGAGCGTGCGGACGATCTCCTCGAGGCGCTGCAGTGCAGCCTCGAAGCTCAACTGGCTGACGTCCGTTTCGGCAGGGGTTTCAGCACTGGCCATGGTCGGCTTGTGACCCTCGCGAGGCGGCGAATCAAGCGGCCGCGCTTATTCGACCGGCGTGTTCTTGAACGGGTCGCGGATACCGGGGGCAACCTCGTCGCGAAGCGCTTCCTCGCCAGCATTGGCGAGGGCTTCCTCCGCCTCGCGCGCATGTTGCTCGCGCTCCTTCCGCAGCTCCTCGATCAGCGCCTCGCGGTCGCCTTCCAGACGAGTGTCGGTCGGCGCGGCAATCCCCGCCGCCTTCGCCGCCTTGGCCACCGCGGCGTCGAGCTCGCGCTGGGTAGTGAGGCCGAGCGTCACCGGGTCCTTCGGCGTGATGTTCCCCATGTTCCAGTGGGTGCGGTCGCGGATCGCGGCGATGGTCGTGCGCGTGGTGCCGATCAGCTTGCTGATCTGGCCGTCGCTGACCTCTGGGTGGTTCTTGATGATCCAGGCGATGCCGTCGGGCTTGTCCTGGCGCTTGGAGACCGGCGTGTAGCGCGGTCCTTTCGTGCGGCGCACCGCCTCGGGCGGCTTGTGCATCTGCAGCCGGTAGTCGGGGTCGTTCTGGCCCTTCTCGATCTCTTCGTGCGTCAGCTCACCGGCGCGGACCGGGTCGCGCCCGGTCAGCTTGGTCGCGGCGGTGTCGTCGGCGATCGCCTGCACCTCAAGGATGTGCAGGCCGCAGAATTCCGCGATCTGCTCGAAGGTGAGCGAGCTATTGTCGACCAGCCAAGCGGCGGTCGCATGGGGCATCAGGGGCTGAGCGGCTTGAGCCACGGGCTATCTCCCGGAATCTAAAAATGAATAGGGCCGCCCCTCACGGAGCGGCCAGCGTTGGCGGCGATGTAAACCTGCAGCGGTTCGGGAGCAAGGCAGTTCAGGCATCCATCGCCAGATAGCGTGGCTGGCCCTTCATCCGCTCGATCCAGCCGATCACATTGGGGTAGCGACGAAGGTCGAACTCGGCATCGCCGGCGACATGGGTGTAGGCGAACAGGCAGACGTCGCCGAGCGTCGGGCTCGTGCCGACGAACCAGTCGCGGCCCGACAGATGCTCGTCCATCAGCTTCAGCGCCGCATTGCCGGCCTGGCGTTTGCCGGACATCTGCAGCCGCTGCAGGTCTGTCAGATTCTCGACTCCGACCCAGCGCATCCAGAAGCGCAGCGTCGCGATATTCGGCTCATGATTATACTGCTCCCAGAACATCCAGCGCAGCATGTCGGCATGATCGAACGGATCGGTCGGGATCAGCGGCGAACCCTCGGCCACGAAATAGCAGGCGGGCGTTGCTCTCGGGGATGAAGCGGTCACCGACCTGCAACACAGGAATCCGGCCGTTCGCATTGATATCGGCGAGGAAGTGGGGCGTGCGCGTCTCGCTTTTCATGATGTCATATTCGCGCCGCTCGAGCCGCGCTCCGACCAGCGCCGCGGTAAGCCGCACCTTGTAGCAATTTCCCGACGCCGAATATTCGTGGAGGACCATATGGTCGGTCACGCGCTCACCTTGAGCACGATCTTCCCGACATGCTCGCCCGCTTCCATCCGGGCGTGGGCGGCGGCGGCATCGTCGAGCGCGAACAGCCGGTCGATGACGGGCTTGAGACGCCCGCCCTCGACATAAGGCCATACCGTCCTGGCAATTTCGTCCGCGACCATCGTCTTGAATTCGACCGAACGCGGCCGCAGCGTCGATCCGGTCAGCGTCAGCCGCCGCCGCATCACCTCGGGGATTGCGATCTCCGCCTTGGCGCCGCGCTGAAAGGCGATCGACACGTGCCGCCCGTCGTCGGCGAGCGCGGCGAGGTTGCGCGGCAGATAATCGCCCCCGACCATGTCGAGGACGACGTCGACGCCGCGCCCGCCGGTCAGCCGCTGCGCCGCCTCGACGAAATCCTCGCTGCGATAATTGACTGCCGCCTCGGCGCCGAGCTCCAGCGCCCGCGCGCATTTCTCGTCACTCCCGCACGTCACGATCAGCTTCAAATTGAACAACCGCCCAAGCGCGATCGCCATGGTGCCGATCCCGCTGGTGCCCCCGTGGACCAGCACCCAGTCGCCGTCGGCGGCGAAGCCCCGCTCGAACAGATTGACCCAGACGGTGAACAGGGTCTCGGGCATCGCCGCCGCCTCGACCAGGCTCAGCCCCTCCGGAACCCGCAAGCAGGTCCCGGCCGGCGCCGCGCAATACTCGGCATAGCCGCCGCCTGCGACCAAGGCGCAGACCTTCTGCCCGACCACATGCTCGGCGCCCGCGCCGGCCTCGACCACCTCACCCGCAACCTCGAGCCCGAGGATGTCGGGAGCCCCGGGCAGCGCCGGATAGAGCCCCCGCCGTTGCAATATGTCGGGCCGGTTCACGCCCGCCGCTGCGACCTTGATCAGCACCTCGTCGGGCCCTGGCCGCGGCACTGGCCGGTCGACCAGCGCAAGCTCCTCCGCGCCGTCGGGCTGCGGCGCCACCACCGCCTTCATCGAGGAGGGGACCGAGCTGCTCACTGGCCCCGGCTTATTGACTTGGCCGCTCCAAGGGTCAACGATTCGGGCTGCCATGGATCTCGATGATCTCTTCCCGAGCAAGCCCGACGACCCGCTTGTCGCGCTTGGCCGCCAGGACCTCGACCCGATGTCGATCGAGGAACTGCACGAGCGCATCGAAGCCCTGAAGGCCGAGATCGCCCGCGTCGAAGCCCACATTCAGCGCGTCCAGACCCACCGCTCCGCCGCAGAAGAGCTCTTCAAAAAGCCCGGCTGAGCGCTCGCGTTCAGCCTCCGAACAGCTCGCCGCGCGATAATCTGGGGAAAAGCCGGAACCGGCCCCTTGATTGCCGCGTCCCTGCGTATGACATTGTTTTTGAAGAAAGCCCGCTGGCTTTTCAGGGGGCGGGGAGTTTCAAGCTCAAATGCCCAGTTTCGCTCGCGAACTCGAACAGACCCTCCACAACGCGCTTGGTGAGGCCAGCCGCCGCCGGCACGAATATGCGACGCTCGAGCATCTCTTGATCGCGCTGATCGACGACGAGCACGCCTCGAAGGTGATGACCGCCTGCGGCGTGTCGCGCGACGAGCTGCGCGCCAGCGTCAAGCAATATCTCGACAATGAGCTCGGCGCCCTGGTCGCCGACAGCGCGACCGACCCGACGCCGACCAGCGGCTTCCAGCGCGTCGTCCAGCGCGCGATCCTCCACGTCCAATCGTCGGGCCGCGATGAAGTCACCGGCGCC
The DNA here is from genome assembly GCA_035540475.1 of Sphingomicrobium sp. Lineage (GTDB taxonomy): Bacteria > Pseudomonadota > Alphaproteobacteria > Sphingomonadales > Sphingomonadaceae > Sphingomicrobium. The sequence continues at coordinate 1,079 of DATLGK010000060.1, read as the reverse complement.
AATGTCCTGGTCGCCCTCTTCTCCGAGCGCGAGAGCTACGCCGTCTATTTCCTTCAGCAGCAGGACATGAGCCGCCTCGATGCGGTCACCTACATCAGCCACGGTGTCGGCAAGGGCGAGACTCCGCCCGAAGCGCGCCCGCCCGAAAGCTCCGAGGAAAAGGGTGAGAAAGAGAGCGGCAAGAAGGAATCCGCGCTCAAGCAGTTCACCGTCGACCTCAACGAGAAGGCCAAGGCCGGCAAGGTCGACCCCCTGATCGGCCGCATGCCGGAGGTCGACCGCACGGTTCAGATCCTGTGCCGCCGCTCGAAGAACAACCCGCTCTATGTCGGCGACCCCGGCGTCGGCAAAACCGCGATCGCCGAAGGCCTAGCGCGCAAGATCGTCGAAGGCGACGTGCCCGACGTGCTCAAGGGCGCGGTGATCTATGCGCTCGACATGGGCGCGCTGCTCGCCGGCACCCGCTATCGCGGCGATTTCGAGGAGCGGCTGAAGTCCGTCGTCGCCGAGCTCGAGAAGCTTCCCAACGCGATCCTGTTCATCGACGAGATCCACACCGTGATCGGCGCCGGTGCCACTTCCGGCGGGGCGATGGACGCATCCAACCTGCTGAAGCCCGCCCTCTCCTCGGGCGCGATCCGCTGCGTCGGCTCGACCACCTACAAGGAATTCCGCAACCATTTCGAGAAGGACCGCGCGCTGCTGCGCCGTTTCCAGAAGATCGACGTCAACGAGCCGACCGTCGAGGACACGATCAAGATCATCGCCGGCTTGCGCGCGGCGTTCGAGCTTCATCACAACGTCCGCTACACGCCCGACGCGATCAAGTCGGCGGTCGAGCTTTCGGCGCGCTACATCCATGACCGCAAGCTGCCCGACAAGGCGATCGACGTGATCGACGAGGTCGGCGCGATGCAGATGCTGGTTCCGCCGTCGCGCCGCAAGAAGGTGATCACGCCCAAGGAGATCGAGGCGGTGGTCGCAACGATGGCGCGGATCCCGCCCAAGTCGGTCAGCGCCGACCTCGTCGATCACGTCGATCGCCTTGTCGGGGAGCTTGCGGTCATGGATGTAGCGCG
>DATLGK010000059.1:0-5085 GCA_035540475.1 Sphingomicrobium sp. | reverse complement strand
AGCGTGTGCGGAGTGGTCTATCATGGCTCGACGCGGACCACCGGGTGCCAGTTCTCGTTCACCTGCGACGGCTCGCTGCGCCGAACGCCGAGCGTGGCAGGCTGGCGGCAGGCGCGCGCGATCGCGGCCGAGGCGCTGGCCGGCGCCGTGTTCAGGCCGGCGGGCTACGCGACCCATTATCATGCCGATTACGTGGTGCCCTACTGGGCCGACAGCCTGTCGAAGAATGCGGTGATCGGCAGGCACATCTTCTATCGCTGGCCGCAATGGTGGGGGACTCCGCCGGCGTTCCGGCGGCGCCACTCCGGCCAGGAGGCGGACCCGCGCCAGCTTCGCGCGCTGGCGCTGCGCCGGCCGATGGAGGAGACGGCGCCGAAAACCGAACTGGTGCTTGCCACCGATCCGCGCGTCGAACTGGCCAGCATCATCCAGTTCCTGGCAGCGAGGCCGCCGCGCGGCGAGCAGCCGAGCCCCTACGAGGACCAGGTGCGCGAGCACTTCTCCGATTTCTCCGAGCATCTGGCGGTGCAGATCTACCGCCAGCTGGCCGCGTCCGACAGCGGCTTCGGGCTCGACGCCTTCCTCGAGACGCTGATGCTGCTTTCCGACCCGCCGCAGCTCGCGGCGCGCGCCGCTCCCGCACCGTCGCTGGTGAAGGCGATCGGCGGCAGGGCCAAGCTGACCGGCTTCACCGCGGCGCTGCGCGACTTCGTCAAGCACAGCGACTTCCACAAATTCTACGACAGGAGGTCGCGATTTTATTCCGAGCTTGCAGCCAGGTCGCGGGAGCCGGCGCTCGGGCTGGTGACGCAGCTGGAGCGGGACAGCGGCAAGCCGGTTGCCGCGCCCAGAATGATCCTGGCGCCGCTGCTGTCGGGCGCGCCGGCGAGCCTGTGCCGGACCCTGCCCGAGGAACAGCCGCAAGCCTGGCTGGTGATGGGCCTGCGCGACGGGCTGACGCCGTCGGCGGAGGACAAGGCGCAGTTGAAAAAGGCGATCGCGACATCGGAACGCTCGGCGTGCGCGCGCTCGCCGCGCCTGGCCTTGCGGACGGAGCCGGGAGCCAGCCTGGCGAGATCCTGACCGTCGTCCTCGAATGCAGCGCGGGGACCGGCGCAATGGCGAACCATTGCGCAAGTCCCCGCGAAGCGCCCCCCGGCGGTGATCCCGGCAGCTACCTCGCCATCGCGACGTACTGCGGCCCGATGTCCTCGGTGCCGAGACTGCGCTGGAGCCGGTAGAAGTTCGAGTAGAAGTCGGTCAGCGCGTCGTTGCGCGACAGCAGCGACGAGCGCCAGTTCTGACGCGCGTTCGTCACCTGCGCCAGGACGCCGGCCGCTTCGGTCGGCGAGGCGACCAGCATCTGCTGCTCCGCCTGCAGCAGCGACTGCCGCGCCTGGTTGGCGTCGGGCAGGGACTTGAGGCGCTGCTGCGCGCGGTTGAGACCGATCATCACCTGGTTGATCTCATTTTCCGCGCGTTCCCTCGCCTCCTCGGCGTCGGCGAGCGCCTGTTCGGCCTGGATGTTGGCGATGTTCTTCTGCGAGTTGAGCTGCCCCCCGTCGTAGAGGAAGATCGGCAGAGCGAAGTTGAGCAGCGCCGCCGCCTGCTGCGTACGGCCGTGGTTCTTGCCGCGCAGGGTGATGTAGTCGCCGTTGAACGCCTGGCTGGCATTGGCCGAAGCGCGCAGCGAAGGCTTGCGCGAGTCGGTCGCCTGCACCTTCTGGAGCCGCGCCTGCTTGAGGCGGATGTCGGCCTGCTTGAGGTCGTTGCGGTTCTGGTAGGCGATGTTGAGCAACTGGTCCGCGCTCGGCAGCGGAACCGGGTTGGACAATTTGCTGGTCAGCTCGAGCGGCTGGTCGTTCTTGATGCGAAGGCCCTGCCGCAGGTTCGAGAATGCCAGATCGGCATTCTGCTTGGTGCTTTCCAGCGACTGCTTGGCGTTGGAACGCTCCGTCTCGAGGAAGCTGACGACCGACGGCTGGCTGGTGCGGGCGCGCTCGAGCAGCCCCTCGATCGAGCGCAGATAGTCTTCATCCGCCGCCACTTGCTCCTGCGCGCGAAGCGCCTGGACATATTGGGTGCGGATGTCGCTCGAGACGTCGAGGGTCGCCTGCCTGAGGTCGACCTCGGACATTTCCTTCGACAGGCGCGACTGCTGCAACTGGCGCTTCTTCACGCCGGAAATGTCGATGTCGTAGGACGCGTTGGCGTTGCCGGCAGCGTAGAAGGCAGGGCGGGCCTGGTTGTAGTCGAAATCGCCCTTGAAGTCGTAGTGGCGCTGCGACTGGTCGGCGCCCATGCCGACGTCGACGCGCGGCAGCAGGCCGGCCCTGGTGCCGGCGACGCGCTGTTCAGCCATGCGCTCGTTGCGGACGCTGCGCTGGAGCCGGAAGCTGCGCTCGGTGCCGACTTCGACGGCATCGTCCATGCTGAGGCGCATCGGCGCGACGTTGCCGTTTTGCGGCTCGGTCAGGTTGGGCTGCGCGATGGTTGCGAAAGCGGCGGTGGCGTTGGGCTGCGCGGTCGTGGCCAGCGCCAGTGCGAGAATGGAAATCATGAGTCTACCCCCTCACGAGAATGGCTACCCCCTTTTGAAGAAAACCCTGTCGGGGAAGGGGGTAGCCAACCCCGACAGGGCATCCGTGCCAACACAGCTAGGCTGTGATGGACTGGCGCGGATTAGCTAGCGGGCACAGAGTTGGTGCTGTCGACGCGGCGGCCTTCGAGCTGCGGTGCCGTCTGGTAGTAAGCGGTGTTGCAGTTGGCGCCGCTGTAGCCGTTCTGGGCGCGCCACTCGCCCGGATTGCCTTTCTTGGTGCTGCTGGACGGCGAGATGCAGACCACAACGGACGTGAAGATGTCGTACGGCCCTTCGCGCTCGTCGAACTGCTCGTTCAGGCGGGTGACCACCGGGCCGCGACTGCCCAGAACCGTGTGGGCGAAGGCGATCGGAAACTCGCCGTCCGGGACCCACACCGGCACGATGGAAACGCCGCCGCGATTGCAGGCGCTGTTCTCGTTGGAGCGCTCCGCGCCCTTTCCGGGTCCACGAAGGTCGACGACGCGCGGCGGGTCGACGACGACGCTGGGATCGCCGACGCAGTTGCCCTTGCCGTTGTTGCCCTTGCTGCCGCCATCGTGGATCTCGCGCATCACCAGCTTCAGTTTCTCGCAGTCGAAATTGTAGGTGTCGGTGCGCGTGGTCTCGAAGGTGCGGTCAACGAGCGTATTGGAATAGTGCTTGGTGTCGTAGGCGACCGCGGAGAACATGTTGGGGCTCCCGCCGTGACGACCGACCTCCCCCTTCAACATGGCGCCGCTGTACCAGATGCGGTCGCTAGCGGGGTCTCCGCGGCGGTTGGCGTCCGTGTGATTGCCAGTGTCGCTGGTCGCCCCGGTCACCATCGCGGGCGAGCCAGTGTGCGCCACCACTTTGTTTGTGGCCGTGGGCGGAGCTTGCCGCTCGCACTCTGCCTGAGCGGTATTGATGTCAGGCGCGCTCGAAACCGGGATCGGAGTGGCCATCGCTGGCGTCGTGAGCACGGACGTGCCGAGAAGCGCCGCGCAGGCGGCGATTTTGATCGTTTTCATCAGTGTAACCTTTCCTCGGTGGTTAACCGCAGAAGGGGCCCCCCAAAGAGCGACTCGCGGTAAGGATTTGGTAACGCCTTATTAATTTTCTGGTAACTTATCGAAAGTTAGCAAAAGGAGTTAACCTCGTTGATGTTCCGGATCGGCACAGGTTGAGGACGCCGTTCGTGAGCCCGAGAGCGGCCCAACGCCGCTTGCCAAGAGAGCGCTATTTTCCCGCCTCGGCGTGCATCGCCAGCTCGGTGCGGTTGCCGACGCCGAGCTTGTCGAACAAGGCGTGCAAATAGACCTTGACCGTGCCTTCGGTGACTCCGATCCGCTCGGCGATCTCGCGGTTGCGAAGCCCCTTGCGCACCAGGCCGACCAGCTCCTGCTCGCGGCGGGTGAGGGAGGGCTGGCCCACCGAAGCGATCGGCGCGCAGCCCGGCCGGCTGGCGTGTTTCTCCAGTGCCGGATCGATCCACCTGCCGCCGCTGCGCACGCACTGGACGCACTCCAGCATGGCCGCGGGATCGGAATTCCTGAGGACGATCCCGTCGACCTTCAGCGCCTTCGCTTCGGCCAATGCCTCCTGATCGAGCGCGGCGGTCAGCAGCACCACCCGTCGGTCGCCGGCGCGACGGCGCAGCTGCCGCAGCGCGTCCATGCCGGCGCCGCCCCGCGACTGCAGGTCGAGCATCACGATGCCCGCACCCGACAGCCACGGGTGCGACAGGACGTCGGATCCCCGGCCGACCGCCGCCACGATCCAGTAACCGGTGTCGTGCAGCAGTGCCTGGACCGCAGCGACCGCCATCGGGTGGTCGCCAGCGAGCAGGATGTTCACCGCGGGCCCGGTCATGCTTGCCTGCGCCCCAGGGCATGCCACCGCACCGGATCGGTGCCCGTCCGCTTGCGTCGGCTTGACGAAGCTGCTGCCCACAAAACCCCCCCGGCTGCGAACCCGCCAGGCGGAAGCCGAAACGGATGCAGTATCGTCCATTGTTAGCGCCGATTAAGCCGTAATTAAACCCCATGTTAATTGTGCTTACGTGCGGTGGTCAGCTTTGGGCGGCGACGTCCCACGGGGCCAGAGCTCGACATATTCAGGAGCGGGAACTGCCTTGCCCGCGTCGCCTGCCGCCGCCTGCCGCCGCCTGCCACCTGCGGCCTGCCGCCGCACCAGGCGGTCAGCCGCGTGCCCGCTGCCATTGATAGGGCACGACAGCTTCGTCGGGGCGCAGGGCAAGCTTGATCAGCCACTGCTTGCATCCTTCCGGGACAGCTGCGGTCGTTAACTTACGATTGTTATTGCCAAAGTTAACAACTCGGTAACTAATGGGACAAATCCGCAGCGCCCGAGTCGCTTCTGGGGGGGCGGATCCACTCAAACGGGAGGATTCATCATGAAGACCAATTTGCTCGTTGCGACCGCGATGGTCGTGAGCAGCATGTATGCGCCTGCGGTCCACGCGCAGAGCATCAACAGCGACAAGGAAGCCAAGGAGCTGC
>DATLGK010000058.1:0-7847 GCA_035540475.1 Sphingomicrobium sp. | reverse complement strand
CATCCGCTCCTTGACCGCGCGCTCCATGCGCAGGAGGCCGACGCGATACTGGTTCTCGAGCAGCTCGCCGACCGAGCGGACGCGGCGGTTGGCGAGATTGTCGATGTCGTCGATCTCGCCCTTGCCGTCCTTGAGGTTCACCAGCTCCTGGACGACCGCGAGGATGTCCTCCTTGCGCAGGGTCGTGACGGTGTCCTCGGCATCGAGGCCAAGGCGCATGTTGAGCTTGACGCGGCCAACCGCGGAGAGGTCGTACCGCTCGGGGTCGAAGAACAGCCCGTAGAAGAGCGCGTCGGCCGTTTCGCGGGTCGGCGGCTCGCCCGGGCGCATGACCCGGTAGATGTCCGCAAGCGCGCTGTCCCCGTCCTCGCTCTTGTCGGCCTTGAGCGTGTTGCGGATCCACGGCCCCGTGTTGACATAGTCGATGTCGAGCAGCTCGAGCGTCTTCACCCCGGCCGCGTCGAGCTTGGCCAGATTCTCTTCGCTGACCTCATCGCCGGCCTCGATATAAATCTCGCCGGTCTTCTCGTTGATGAGGTCGTAGGCCGAATAGCGCCCGAAAATTTCCTCGGTCGGGATGATGAGGTTCTTGAGGCCGTCCTTGGCTGCCTGATTGGCGCGCCGCGGGGTGATCTTCTCATTCGCCTTGAACACCACTTCGCCGGTGTCCGCGTCGGCCACGTCGTGGGCCGGCTTCTGGCCGCGCCAGGCTTCGGCGACGTAGGGGATCTGCCAGCCGTTCTTGCCCCGGACGTAGCTGATCCGGTTGTAGAAGGTGTTGAGGATTTCCTCGCTGGTCATGCCCAGCGCATGCAGCAGCGCCGTCACGGGAAGCTTGCGCTTGCGGTCGATGCGGACGTTGACGATGTCCTTGGCGTCGAACTCGAAGTCGAGCCAGCTGCCGCGGTAGGGGATGACCCGCGCCGCGAACAGGAACTTGCCGCTGGCGTGGGTCTTGCCGCGGTCATGGTCGAACAGCACGCCGGGCGAACGGTGCATCTGGCTGACGATGACCCGCTCGGTGCCATTGATGATGAAGGTGCCGTTCTCGGTCATGAGCGGCATGTCGCCCATGTAGACGTCCTGCTCCTTGATATCGATGACGGACTTGGCTTCCGTCTCGGGATCGATCTCGAAGGTGGTCAGGCGCAGCGTGACGCGCATCGGCGCCGCATAGGTGAGTCCGCGCTGGCGGCACTCGTCGGTATCGTACTTGGGATCCTCGAGCTCGTAATGGTCGAAGTCGAGGTGCGCGGTGCCGGCAAAGTCGACGATCGGAAAGACCGAACGCAGAGTCTTCTCAAGGCCCGAAACATAGCCGATCGCCGGGTTCGAGCGAAGGAACTGCTCGTAGCTTTCGCGCTGAACCTCGATCAGGTTCGGCATCTCGCTGATTTCGTGGATGTTGCCGAAGATCTTGCGGATTCGCCGCGAATTGGTCTTGAGCCCGCTGGTGGTTTTCCGGGGGGCGTCGATCGCTTTGGTGGCCATGTGCTTCCCTGCGCTGTGCGGAGCGCGCGCAGTCGAGCGCTCCCGCAAATTCCTCGTCGCGGCTTGATGCCGTGACATCGTTGTGGAGCGCTGCCCCGCGACCCTCTCCAATGCGTTCGGTCCGTGCGCCAACTCGGACCCTGTCCCGGAGAGGACGGGAAAAGCCCCGGGCGCACGTCACCGTGCGGCGGAGCCGTCTATTTGTTGGATTGGGCCCATATAAAGCTTTTGCAGCGAGGCGCAAGCCGCTTGCCGGAAAAGCAAAGGGGCGCCCGCCAAGGCAGGCGCCCCCTCAGGCCCCGTGGGGAAGTCGGGCCTAGAAGTTCACCGCGGCCGACAGGAACACCTGCCGCGGATTGCCGTAGAAGGCTGTGAGAATGCCCGTCCGCCCCAGCGTCGGGTTTATCCCGGGCTGGCCGTTGGCGAGGATGAACTCGCCGGTGAACGGGTTCTGCCGCAGGAAATTGTAGCCCGACGTGATGTAGCGCTTGTCGGTGAGGTTCTTGCCGTGCAGCCCGAACTGGTAGCGGTTGCCGGCCGAGCGCCACACAAGGTTCGCGTCCCACAGTGCGAAGCCCTTCTGGTCGAGCCCTGGGATACGCAGCTCGAACTGCTGGCTGGCGCTGCGATACGACAAAGTGGAGTTGAGGTTGAGCCGTCCGCCGGCGACGGGCACGTCATAGTCGACGGATCCGCTGAGCGTCCATTTTGGCGTGTTCTGAACCTTGCGGAACGGCGCGACGTCGAATTCGATGGGAGTGGCCAGTGGCAGACCCGTGACCGGGCTGTAGCTAACGACCGTCAGAAACCGCAGATATTTCGCGTCGAGATAGCCGAGCGTCCCAGCAAAATTCAGCCGGTCGCCGGCGGCCATCAGGTCGCGCCCGGCACGGAGGTTGGTCTCCAGCTCGACGCCGCGGAAGCGCGCCTTGCCGGCGTTGGTGGTGATGCCGATGAACGTCGGAACGCCCGTCGAGGTCACGCCGCCGGCCGAGCCCGGGATCTGCACGTCCTTGTAATCCGCCTGGAACACGGCGAGCGCGAGTTGCAGCCGGCGGTCGAACAGCGCTGCCTTCCAACCGGCTTCGTAGCTGTCCACCGTCTCCGGATCGAAGGCCATGAAGTCGTAAATCTGCTGCGGCGTCGGCGGCACCGCCGGGTCGGTCCGCGGCGTGGACGTGGTCAAGCCGCGAGGATCGAAGCCGCCGCCCTTGAAGCCGCGCGAGTAGCTCACATAGAGATTGTGGTCGCGGTTCGGCTTGAAGCTGATCGACGCGCGCGGCGTGAAGGCGGTGTCCTTGCGGCGGCCGTCGAACGAGGACGTCGGCGCCCCGAACTGCGTACCCACGCCGAATCCGTCTGATCCACCGAGCTCTGGCGCGCCGCCGAACAGCAAGTTTGCGCGAAACACGCGGGCGCGGCGTTTATCGTTGGTGAAGCGTCCGCCGAGCGAAACGCTGAGCTGCTGTGAGAAGTCGTACGTGAAATCACCGAAGACGGCCCATGTTTTCGTATCGACATTTCCTCTGGTGGTCGCCGAGAGGCCCGGCAGAGCGATGACGCATCCCGGCAGAGGCACCACGGGGCAAGTCGTGTAAAGGCGCACATCGAACACGTTAAATGCGTGCGCATTGAGATAATATATGCCCGCAACGCCCTGGAGCGGGCCCTTGTCCGCCACAACTTGGAATTCCTGGCTAAACTGGCGGTTGCGATAAATGGCCGGGACATCGACGTCGGCGTAAGGCAAGGCGTCGAAGTCGATCGGGGTCTTGCTGCGATCGGAGCGGTAGGCCGTGATCGTGCGGAACTTCAGCCATTCGTTGATGCCGACATCGCCATGCAGCGCAAGACCGCCTGAGCGCACCTTCTGTGTCGGGTCGTTGAGCGCTCCGCGGCTGTCGAACTCGTCGTCGAGTACGGGAAATGCGACGTTGCAAGCGGCTATGGTGCACTGGTTGGGAATCAGCCGGTGGCCGCCGCGCGGGTTGCTGTTGTCGGACACATAGTCGCCCGAAACGCGGAAGAAAACGCGGTCCGACGGCTCCAGCTCGATCGTAGCGCGCGCCGCGTTGATGTCCTTGTTGTAATTGTCGGCCCCGGTCGTGAGGTTCTTGCCGAACCCGCCGCGAGACAGGCGCGCAACGGTGACGCCGGCGCGCAGCACGGGCGCGAGCGGAACGGAGACGCTGCCGACGACGTCGATCTGGTTGTACGTTCCGATATTGGCACGAAGGTTGAAATGGGGCCCGTCGGACTGCAACCGGCGAGTCACATATTTGATCGCGCCACCGATGGTGTTGCGGCCGTAAAGCGTGCCCTGCGGGCCGCGCAGCACCTCGATCCGCTCGACGTCATAGATATCGAGCACCGCCGCTTGCGGCCGGTTGAGATAGACGTCGTCGAGGTAAAGGCCGACACCCTGCTCGAAGCCGGCGACAGGGTCCTGCTGGCCGACACCGCGGATGAAGGCGCTAAGCGTCGTGTTCGTTCCGCGCGATGTCTCGAAGGTGACGTTCGGGGTCGTGTCGCCGATGTCCGTAAGATCGAGCGCCCCCTGCCGGTCGAGTTGCTCGCCGGAATAGGCTGTGACCGCCACCGGCACATCGAGCAGCAGCTCGTTGCGTCGCCGTGCAGTAACGACGATTTCCTGGTCGCTCGCTTCGGCGGCCACATCACGGGTCTCGGCGTTGGCCGGTACCTGCGGGCTCGTATCCGCATCCTCCTGCGCACTTGCAGGCATGGCGTAAAGGGCCGCAGCAGCGGCAGTGCCGAGCAGCGCGGCGCGGACGAGGTTCACGCGCATAATCGATGTTCTCCCCCTCGCTGGCGGGTGGATTGCGCCAGCGGTCACATACAGTCATAATGAAAGTTGAACCGCCTTTCAACTTGCGATTAGTAAAGGGGTGGCTACGGGGGACCAATGGGGGTTGAGATCGGCAGTCCGGCGGGGGAGGCACCAAGCCAGGCCAGCGACGGCAAGGCGCCGCGCACCGCCCGCGGCGAACGGACCTTGCGCAAGCTCCTCGACGCCGCGCGGGACGAGTTCGCGGACTGCGGCTACTCCGAAAGCTCGATTGTCGGCATCACCCAGCGCGCAGGCGTCGCGCTTGGCACATTCTACACCTATTTCGATTCCAAGGAGGCCCTGTTCCAGGCCTTGGTGCGCGACATGTCGGCCCAGGTTCGCGACCATGTCGCACCGGCGCTGGCGGGCGCTGCTGACGCCCTCGACGCCGAGCGGCGCGCGCTCGAAGCGTTCCTCAACTTCGCGCGAGAACATCGGCAGGTCTATCGGATCATCGACGAAGCCGAGTTCGTCGATCCTTCAGCCTATCGCGAACATTATGAAACGACCGCGCGCCGGATCGCCCGCCGGCTATCCACTGCACGTTCAAACGGGGACCTCGACGCGGACTTGACCGATGCCGAGCTCGAAATCCTGTCATGGGCGATCATGGGAGCGAATGTTTTCCTCGGCCTGCGTTATGCCGTCTGGTCGGACGGCAATGCCGGGCAGGTCGCGCAGGTGGCCAGCCGCCTGCTTCGCCGTGGCCTGAAGCCATGAGCCGCGACGACGCGCGTTTCGAGGAAAGGTGGGTGACCGTCCGCGACGGCCTCAAGCTGTTCGCGCGCGATTATCCAGGCGCAAGCAGCGGGCCGCCACTGCTTTGCCTTCATGGCCTCACTCGCAATTCGCGCGACTTCGAGGCGTTCGCCGAGCGGCACTCACCGCGCTTTCGTGTGCTGGCGCTCGATTTCCGCGGGCGTGGCCGCAGCGATTACGATCCGCTGCCCGCGCGTTACACCCCGCTCACTTATGCCGCCGACGTGATCGAACTGCTCGACCGGCTGGACATTCCTGAAGCGGTCTTCGTCGGCACGTCGCTTGGCGGACTGGTGACTATGACAATGACCGCCATGGCGCCGCGGCGGATCGCCGCAGCCATCCTCAACGACGTCGGGCCGGAGCTCGACGAGGCGGGGCTGGACCGCATCAAATCCTACGTCGGCCAAGACCGGCGCTTCGCTAGCTGGAGCGACGCCGCGAAGGCGATCGAAGCCAGCCAATCCGTCGCTTTCCCGAGCTATACGCAAGAAGACTGGCTGGCGATGGCCCGGCGTAATTGCCGCGAGCATGAGGGAGAGGTCCGCTTCGACTATGACATGGCGATCGCCGCGCCTTTCGCGACCAGCGGCGCGGCACCGACGATCGACATGTGGCCGCTGTTTCAGGCGCTCGGCCGCAAGCCGCTAATGGTCGTGCGCGGCGAATTGAGCGACCTGCTCAGCGCCTCGGCGCTGGAGCGTATGCATTCGGCGGTGCCCGACATGAAATCCGTGACGGTGCCCGACGTCGGCCATGCGCCGACGCTCGATGAGCGTGAGGCTGTGGCGGCAATCGATGAATTCCTGGACTCTCTCGCCGGTTAGGCGCAGCGGAATTGGCCGGAGTGGCCGATGATCCGCAATTTCCACGCCCACATCTATTTCGATCCTGAGCAGGTCGAGCAGGCGAGGGCGCTCGGTGACGAAGCCGCGCGCCGCTTCGCCGTGGCCGTTGGCCATTATCACCTTCGCCCGGTCGGTCCGCACCCGCGCGGCAGCTGCCAGCTGACCGTTCCGGCTGAGCGGTTCGGCGAAGTCGCCAACTGGCTCGTGCTCAACCGCGGGGAGCTCACGATCTTCGCGCATGCCAACACCGGCGACGATCTTGCCGACCACACGCGGCACGTGATCTGGTTCGGCGACAGCGAACCGCTCGACCTGTCGATCTTCCAATAGAAAAGGGCGGCTCCGAAGAGCCGCCCTTCCTGTTCTCGTAACTGAGAAGCAAAGCTTACTTGAGCTCGACGGTGCCGCCGGCGTCTTCGATCTGCTTCTTGATCTTCTCCGCCTCGTCCTTGTTGACACCTTCCTTGAGTGCCTTCGGGGCCCCTTCGACCAGCGCCTTCGCCTCGCCGAGGCCAAGGCCAGTGATCGCGCGGACTTCCTTGATCACGTTGATCTTCTTGCCGCCGTCGCCGGTGAGGATCACGTCGAACTCGGTCTTCTCTTCCGCGGCCGGAGCGGCGGCGCCGCCGCCAGCGGCCGGGCCCGCCACCGCGACCGCAGCCGCGGCCGAGACGCCCCACTTCTCCTCGAGCGCCTTGGCAAGCTCGGCGGCCTCGAGGACGGTCAGTTCAGAAAGCTGGTCAACCAGCGCATTGATGTCAGCCATTTGATACTCCTTGGTGGGGCAGCGCCCCGTCATTGTCGTGCGTTGATGAAAAAAGGGGTCGCTTAGGCGGCTTCCTTGGCCCCGTAAGCGCCGAAGACACGAGCCAACTGGGCACCCGGCTCGCTCACCGTGCGGGCGATCTTGGTCGCGGGCGCCTGGATCAGGCCCACGATGGTCGCGCGCAATTCGTCGAGCGAGGGTAGCTCGGCCAGCGCCTTGATCCCGTTCACGTCGAGGACGGTGTCGCCCATCGCGCCGCCGACGATTTCGAACTTGTCGGTCGTCTTGGCGAAATCGACGGCCACCTTGGCCGCCGCGACGGGGTCTCCGGACGTCGCAAGCGCGGTCGGGCCCTTCAAAAGGTCGCCGATCGGCTTGTAGCGCGTGTCCTCGAGCGCAATCAGGGCAAGTCGGTTCTTCGCAACTTTATACTGGGCGCCGGCGTCGCGCATCTTCAGACGCAGGTCCGTGGACTGCGCCACCGACAGACCGTGGTTGCGAGTGACCACAACCACGCTCGTCTCGGTGAAGACTTGCTTCAGCTCGTCGACCAGATCCGCTTTTTGCGAACGATCCATGCCAACTCCAAAGTTTCGTCCGGACTAGTCCGAACGAGCTTCAACAAAGTCCAGGCGAACCTGGACGCTCGTGGGTTCCCATGAAAGTGGTACCTCCATGGGGTCCCTGTCCGTGGGGTTGGGATCGCCGGCGCTGCAACCTCGGGCAACGCACGACGGGACGGCTCTGCCGCCCCGAATGATTCCTGTCCCCGTCTAGGCTGCAGATTAAGGGAACCTCACGAGAGGTTGTCCCGGCAGCGGTCTCGGACGGTCGCTCCAGCCCGAAGGCCGGTGCGAGGCGCGCCTATAGCTGAAAGGCGCCAGCGATCAAGTCCTTGATCCAAAAGCAAGGCCCGGGCGGAGCTTGGTGCTCCACCCGGGCCCATCATTCCTCAGCTGAGGAAATGATTGCGCTTGCTGCCTAGAGGCCGCGTTCGCCGCGCTGCACCGGAGGCGGCGGAGGCGGCGGCAGCGGGCAGCTGCTGGTCGCCAGCACCACCGACCCGTCGGGGCAGGTGATCGTCGCCGGCGCGGCCGGAGGCGGCGGCGGCGGAGGCGGCGGCGGGGGCGGCGGA
>DATLGK010000057.1:0-32896 GCA_035540475.1 Sphingomicrobium sp. | reverse complement strand
GTGCCATGGGGAAGCGCCGTGGAGCCTGGTGCTGATCGACGAGGCCTCGGCGCTTCCCCATGGCACCGGCCGCCCCCAGCAGGTTCGGCGCGGCAGTGTCGTGCTGATGGACTGCGGCTGCGCGGTCCACGGCTATCAGTCCGATATTTCGCGCACATTTGTCTTCGGCGCGGCGCCGACGGCGGAACAGCGCAAGGTCTGGACGCAGATGCGCCGGGGCCAGGACATCGCCATGGCCGCGGCGAAGGTGGGCGCACCCGCTGGCAGCGTCGATGACGCCGTCCGCCGCGCTTATGAAAGCTGGGGCTACGGGCCTGGCTACAAGCTCCCCGGCCTGTCGCATCGCACCGGCCACGGGATCGGCATGGAAGGGCACGAGCCGGTCAATCTCGTCCACGGCGAGACGACTCCGCTCGCTCCCGGAATGTGTTTTTCCAACGAGCCCGGCATCTATCTGCCCGGCAAGTTCGGCGTCCGGCTCGAGGATTGTTTCCACATGACTGCCGCCGGTCCGAAGTTTTTCTCCGTCCCGCCGCCGAGCATCGACCAGCCGTTCGGCGCCGTCGCATGAAAACGGACGCCGCGACAGCAGCCGCGCCTGAATGGACGACCACAAGGGGTGACGCCTGGGCGCGGCGATGGCGAGACACGGATAGGGGCCTTTCCGGACTCGCGCCGCGTCTCCTTTCTGCCATCACTGGGTCGGCTCCAACGGGCCCGTTCAAGGCATGCGATGTCGGTTGCGGGCCCGGTTCAACGGCCCTCGCCGTGGCCGAAGCCCGTCCCGACGCTCGGATTACCGCGTGTGATATTTCTCCCGCCCTGGTGCAGCTCGCGCGGCAGCGGACGGCCCCCCTGCAGCGGATCCAGGTGATTGAAGGCGATGCTGAGGCCGTCGTACGCCGCGAGGGCCCGTTCGACCTGATCTTCTCCCGTCATGGCGTGATGTTCTTTCCTGATCCGAAGCGCGCATTTCGATCGTTGCGGGACGCGACGAATGCCGGCGGTTCGATGGTGTTTTCCTGTTTTCGGGACTGGGCTTCGAATGCTTGGGCATCGGAGCTCGCCAACGCCGCGGCGGGAGAGGGGGTTTCGCCGCCGGGGCACGAGCCGAGCGGTTTCGCCTTCGCCGACCCTGACTATGTGCTGGCAATCCTCGAGGCAGCCGGCTGGAACAGGGCAGAGCCGCACGCGGTCGACTTTACTTATCTTGCCGGCGTGGGCCCCGGCGCAGTGGAGAATGCGTTGGCGTATCTGGCCGAGATCGGTCCGGCGTCGCGCATCGTGCAGTCGCTGCCAGACCACGAGAGAACCGACGCGCTCGAACGAATGCGCCGGGTGATCGAGCGCCAATTCGACGGGGACAAGGTCGCCTTTCCGGCTGCGGCCTGGATTTGGCGCGCTGTCGCCGCTTGACCTTTGCCATTCGTCTCGCGAAGCCGAGTCACAGGAGAGAAGGGGAGCGAAATGGCCGAAGCGAAGAAGCGCGGGATCGAGCTGCAGTGGCAGATGCTGATCGGCTTCCTGGTCGGCCTGGTTGCCGGTCTGATCGCTTATTCGACGTCGCGCGATGCGGCGTGGGTCGAGATCGTCACCACCTACGTCACCCAGCCGATCGGCCAGATCTTCCTGCGCCTTCTGTTCATGCTGGTGATGCCTTTGCTCTTCTCGGCGCTCGTCGTCGGCATTTCGGAAATGGGCGAGGTCCGATCGCTTAAGCGCGTCGGCATCCGCACGCTCGTCTATACCGTCGTCGTGTCGACGATCGCGGTGATCGTCAGCCTCCTCGTGGTCAATCTGCTGAAGCCCGGGGCCGGCGTCGACAAGGCCGCGGCGGCCGAGCTTCTCGCCGCTCAGGGCGAGCGCGCGGGCGCGATCGTGCGCGCAGGCGCCGAGCAGCCGTCGGGCATCGACGCGTTCATCCACATCATTCCCAACAACCTCGTCGAGGTGCTCGGTTCGAACAGCGCGATCCTGTCGGTGATGTTTTTCGCATTGTTCTTCGGGATCGGCCTGCTGCTCACCGACACGCCCAACGCGCGCAAGCTTCAGAACGGGTTCGAAGGCCTGTTCGACGTGGCGATGCGGCTGATCATGATCGTCATCAGGCTCGCTCCGATCGCGGTCGCCTGCTTCATGTTCAACCTCGCCGCACTGTTCGGCTGGGACCTTTTGATCCGACTGTCCGCCTATGTCGGAGTCGTACTGCTGGCGCTCGCCATCCAGATGTTCATCGTCTTCCCGGCGCTGCTCGCCGGGCTTGGCAAGAAGAGCCCGATCGCTTTCTTCCGCGAGACGCAGGAAGCGAGCCTGATGGCCTTTTCGACCGCTTCGTCGAACGCCACTCTGCCGACGGCGCTGCGCGTCGCCGAGACCAAGCTCAAGCTGCCCCGGCGCGTGTCGCGCTTCGTCCTCACCATCGGCGCCACCGCCAACCAGAACGGGACCGCCATGTTCGAGGGCGTGACCGTGATCTTCCTGGCCCAATTCTTCGGCGTCGAGCTGACGATCTGGCAGCAGCTCACCGTGATGATGGTGTGCATCCTCGGCGGCATCGGCACTGCGGGCGTCCCGGCCGGGTCGCTTCCGGTGGTTGCCCTCATTTTGGCGATGGTCGGGATCCAGCCGCAGGCGATCGCCATCGTGCTTGGCGTCGACCGCTTCCTCGACATGTGCCGGACCACGCTCAACGTCGTCGGCGACCTCGTCGCCGCGCAGGTCATCTCCAGCGGCGAGCCGGCGGATGCGGGGCAAGCCGTGCCCGAACCGCAACCGGCGGGATGAGCGACGACTTTCCGTCGCGCTCCGCCTCGACATTCTGGGACTCGCTCGACCCGCGCTACCAGCTGATCCTGTGCGATATCTGGGGGGTCGTTCACGACGGCACGCGCCTGTACCCGGCGGTTCCGGAACGGCTGGCGCAGTGGCGCGCGCAAGGCCGCTTCATCGTCCTGATCACCAACGCGCCGCGTACGGCCGACGACGTCGCACGGCAGCTTCGAATGCTCGGTCTCTCCGCTGACCATTGGGATGCCATCGTCACCAGCGGGGAGGCGGGGATTGCCGCGCTGGCTGCGCTCGGCGAGCCGGTGGGGTTCCTCGGCACTGCGGCGGATCGCGCCATTCTCGAGGGCCGCGGATTGCGCAT
Organism: Sphingomicrobium sp.; assembly: GCA_035540475.1. Classification (GTDB taxonomy): domain Bacteria; phylum Pseudomonadota; class Alphaproteobacteria; order Sphingomonadales; family Sphingomonadaceae; genus Sphingomicrobium. The sequence continues at coordinate 29,748 of DATLGK010000057.1, read as the reverse complement.
TGCCGAAGCCGATTTTGCCCATTTGGCCTGCACCGGGCTCGACGAATGGCGAGCGCAGGTCGAGCAATATGCCGACGACCTCGACCGATGGGCCGAGCGCGGGGTGGTCATGCACTGCCTCAACCCGGACCGGCTGGTGCTGCGCGGCGGCGTCGCCGAAGCCTGCGCGGGGGCGCTCGCTGATCTTTATGAGGCGAAGGGCGGCGAGGTGCGCTGGTTCGGCAAGCCCTATCCCCCGATCTACGAGCATGCGCTTGCCCTCGCTGGACATCGGCCGGCCGATCGGGTGCTGGCGATCGGCGACGGCCTTCGCACCGACATGCTCGGTGCCGCGGCGATGGGCTTCGACGCCGTCTATGTGAACAGTGGAGTGGATTCAGCCCTTGGCGAGCGCGAGTGGCCGGGCGACTGGCGTCCGCTCGCCGAAGTAGCGGGTTTCGCTTAGGTTTCGGCGGGCGTTCCCGCGCGGCTGCGGCGGAGACGGCGATATTCGCGCAGCAGCAGCACCAGCAGCACCAGAACGTTGCCGAGCTGGCCAACCACGAAGGCCGCGGCCGCGCCCATCACTCCGAACGCCCAGGACAAAGGGGCAACGGCAGTGAAGAACAACGCGCCGCCGAACAGCTTGGCATGAAGCGGCCCTGCCGAGCGACCGTGCGCGTACAACATCGGCGCCAGCGGGAAGCTGAAGATCGACAGGAAAGGAACGATCATCAGCACCACCAGCGGCGGATAGGCGCCCGCGAATTCCTTGCCGAACAGGGTGATCATCAGCGGCTCGCCGCCGAGCAGCAGGAGGACGATCGCGAGCAGCGCCACGCCGCTTGCCACGACCGTCCCGCGGAACATCAGCTTCCACGGCTTTTTCGAGGCGATGTCCATGCGCACGATCTCGGGATAGAAAGCGCGCGCGAGCAGGTCGGCCGGCTTGGCCGCCGCGTCCGAGAGAATCGAAGCGATCCGGAACAGGGCCGCTCCGGCCGGTCCGAGCAGGCCGCCGACGACGAGACGGGACAGGGGCCCCATCACCGTATCCGCGCTCGACGTCAGGTTGACATGAATCGCAAAGCGCCAGGCATCCGGCAGCTGGGTCGGTTTCAGCACGGGGCGAATGCCGCGGTGATAGTCGCGGCGCTTGAGCTCGCGCCAAGCGAGGAACCACATGAACAGGTCGCCGCCGAGGTCGCTGACGTACCAGAGGATGACGAACACGTGGAACGGTGCGTCCAATGCGAAGGCGACGGCGACCAGGATCGCGCGCGAGATCGGCGTCGCGGTCATCGCCCAGCTGATCAGGTCGAACCGGTCGAGCACGCGGAGCACGCCGTTGGGCGTCGCCGCCGCGTTGGTCGGGAGCAAAGTGCAGTAGAAAATCGCCAGCCAGAGATATTGCGGTCCGATGCCGACCCAGGCGGCGACGAATGGCAGGATCAGCGCGGCGCCGATCATGCCGATCACGCCGCTGAGCAGGTCGAGGGTCAGCGCGAACCCCGTCGCGATCTTGAAATCGGCCGGATTGCCGTGGGCGACGCCGTGCCCGCCGTAGCGAACGATCAGCTGCCAGGATTGGAATTTCGCAAGGCCCCCGGCGGTTTTCGCGTAGCTGGTGATGAGGATCAAAGTGCCCAGCATCACCAGGCCGAGCGACCGCCCGGCCATGGCGATGGTGGCGATCCCGCAGACCGCGGCAACGACCCGCGAGGCCGCGAGATAGCCGCTATTCTTGAGCAGCGAGCGGAAATGCTGGTCTTTGAACCAGTGCCTCATGGGCGTGGGATTAGGGGAAGAGAATCGTCATTGCGAGCGAAGCGAAGCAATCCAGCCGCGGAAACTGGATTGCCTCGTCGCTGACGCTCCTCGCAATGACGATCGAACTTACGCCGGCTCGGGGACCCGTTGCTGGATCACCTTATCGGCAAGCGGGCCATTGAGCTCGGCGAGATGGTCGAACTCGGCTTCATAGGTCGCGAGCCCCTGGCTTTGCGAGCGCAGTTCGGCCTCGAGGCCGCTGAGTTCAGCTTCCGGGATCAGTGCTTCGATCCGGTCCCAGCCGGCCCAGCCGTCGCGTGGGCCCATGCCGAGCATCTGTCCGCGCCGCCCGGCAATCGCCGAAGTGATGCGGCTGGTCGCATTGGACGGGCAAACCACGGTCAGCTTGTGCATCGGCTCGAGCAGGTGCGGCTGGGCGTTGGCCAGCGCCTCCTGCATCGCCAGGCGGCCGGCAAGCCGGAAGGCGAGCTCGGAGCTGTCAACGCTGTGGTAGCTCCCGTCGACCAGCGTCACCGCGCAGTCGACGACCTCGAAGCCGAGCGGGCCTTTCTGCATCGCTTCGCGAACGCCATCCTCGACCGCCGGAATCCATTGCTTGGGCACCGCTCCGCCGTGGATCCGCTCCTCGAACTTGAAGCCCGACCCCCTCGGCAGCGGTTTCACCTCGATGACCACGTCGCCGAACTGCCCGTGCCCGCCCGACTGTTTCTTGTGTCGGCCTTTCTGCGTGACCGCCTTGCGGATAGATTCGCGATAGCCGACTGCCGGCGTATGGCTCTTCACCTCAACGCCGTAGCGGCGCTTGAGGCGAGCGATCACCGCTTTCAGATGCTCGTCGTTGATCCCGCGAAGGCGCATTTCGTGATTGGCGTCGTCATGTTCGACGATCAGCGCAGCATCTTCCTCGGCCAGTCGGTGCAGCGCGCCGGAAAGCTTGACGTCGTCCTTGCGGTCGGAGGGCTCGATCGCCAGCGCGCAATTGCGCGCCGGCAGCTCCACCTCGACCGGGGGCGACAGGGAACCTGAGCCGAGCCAGGTGCCCGGCTTGACGCTGTCGACCTTGGCGACCGCGACCAGATCCCCCTCGCGGCCTTCGCCGACCTTGGCCGTCTTTTCACCCTGCACGTGGAACAGCGAACCGACGCGCGCGTGGTCCCCGTCGGCAGTCTTGAGGTCGGAACCTTCACCGATGCGGCCGCCGAGGACTCGGGCAAGGGCGAGCCGGCCAATCGAGCCGTGGATGATCTTGAACACATACATGGACGCCGCCGTGACCCCGAGCCGCTCGGCGGCGCGCGCGGGGGCGGGAGCTTCGTGACGCATCGCCTTCAATAGTCGCCGCACGCCCCACGAGCTGTTGGCGGAGCCGAACAGCACCGAAACGCCGAGGCTCTCGCCAGTTTCGCGGGCGAGATCCTGAAGCACTTTTTCGCGGCTCGGGACCTGGTCCATGAGCAGCTGTTCGAGCAGTTCGTCGTCGTGGTCGGCGAGCTGCTCGAGCATTTGCGTGCGCGCTTCGACCTCGCGGTCGTGGAGCTCGGAGGGGATTTCGATCCGCTCGGATTCCTTTCCGGGGCGGTACTTGAACGCATATTCGAGCGCGAGGTCGATGAAACCGCCGACCTTCTCGCCTTCCCAGATCGGAATCTGGCGGGCGATCAGCGGCGAGACGCTCATCGGCTGAAGCGCGGTCAGAAGGTCGCGGATACGTCCATGCGCCTGGTCGATGCGGTTGACGAAGACGAGGTGCGGGATGCCGAGTTCGTCGAGCGTGCGCAGCGCCGGTGCAGCGAGGGGTGCGCGCGCGGGGTCGGGATCGACCACGACGATTGCGACGTCGGCGATCGCCAGCGCGCGCGCTCCGTCGGCGGCGAAGCCGATCGAGCCGGGGCAATCTAGGATCGCAAAGGAATCGCCGAGATAATCGAAATGATAAAGATTGAGCTCGGTCGAGCCGCCGCGCTGCCGCGCTTCGGGGCTCGAATCGCCGATGCTCGAGCCGTTGGCGGTCGAGCCGAGACGATCGGTCGCGCCGGCGGCGAACAGCATGGCTTCGGCAAGGCTGGTCTTTCCTGCGCCGGCGGGTCCCACCAGCGCGATCACTCGGGTGCCTTTTGCAGATCCATCAGCCATGCGTCTCTCCTTCGTCCGGGTCACGGGCGCCGCGAGTCGCACTTGCAAGGCGCTCCGGCGCCTGGGTGAAGATCTCACCGTCCGCCTGTTTTTCGTGCTTGGCAAGAGGGTTCGTTACGGGGCCGCCCCGCCCCGGTCGGAACGCCGCGACCGGCTCGCGGTTTTTGGTCGGAATGGTCGACAGCAAGGGACATCGGGCAAGCGCGCCTTGGCAAATGCCGGCGCGCGCGTGGAAGGACATCGCGTCTCGCACCTACACGCGGACTTGGGACGACAATGTCGGTCTCGTTGCGGCGGGCGTCGCTTTCTACGGCTTTTTCGCTCTGCTTTCGCTGATCGGGGTGATCGTCCTCTTCTACGGCTGGGTGGCCGAGCCGCGGACCGTTCTCGGCCATGTCCAGGCGCTGACCGCGATCCTTCCGAGCGACATTGCGGCGCTGATCGGCGACCAGCTGATGAATGCCGTGCAGAGCCCGGGCCGGACCAAGGGCATCGGGATCCTCCTGGCGTTGGGAGTCGCCCTTTACGGCGGCACCAACGGCGCGGCCGCGATCCTCACCGCGCTCAACATCGCCTATGAGGAAAAAGAGAAACGAAGCCTGCTGCGCTTCTATTTGCTCGCGGCGGCCATGGCGGTCGCCGCGATCGGCCTCGCCCTGCTCGCCATCGCCGCCGCGGCCGCCGTCGCGTTCCTAAAGACCCGCCTGCCCGATACCCAGGCCCTGGCCGTCGCCGGCGAGGTCGCCGGCTACGCCGCGCTGGTCCTGGTCGCATCGGGGATCGCGGCGACGCTCTACCGCTTCGGACCGTCCCGCGAGGAGGCGCGCTGGCGCTGGATCACGCCCGGGTCGCTGTTTGCCGCCATCACCTGGCTGCTGCTGACCGTCTTGTTCACCCTCTATGTGTCCAACCTCACTGATTATAGCGCGACCTATGGATCGCTCGGCGCGGTCGTCGCGCTGCTCACCTGGCTCTATCTGTCGGCTTACGCCTTCATGTTCGGCGCCGAGCTCAACAGCGAGATCGAGCATCAGACCGCCAAGGACAGCACCACCGGCCCCGAACAGCCGATGGGCAAACGCGGTGCCTGGGCCGCCGACAATGTCGCCGAGGACGATGAAGTGCAGGACCGCCCGGAGGAAGCGCGCGAAGGCGAGCTGACCCGCTCAGCCCCGCAGGTGGCGGAACAGGATCAAGGCTGAGGGGCAGGGATGCCGAACAGCCGCCGCATGGCCGCGCGATAGGCATTTCCGGCATCCGCCGAATGGGTGCCGCCAGGGATATCGATGCGGGTGACAGACCAGGGCGTGGTTCGCCCGTGCCAATGGCCGAACCATTCAGCGGCGGCTGCACGCCGGTCAGCATGTTCCTCGGTTCCAAGGGCGACGAACAAGTGCAGGTCACTGCGGGATGTGGGACGAGGATCTCCGTAGAAGATCTCGCGGCCCGGGACCCACGATGGGTTGCTGGCGACGCGTGCCCAGAATCGGTCGGGTCGTGTGAACGCCGAATAGAGGATCATCGCGCCCGAGCGGGACTGGCCGAACAGGATCCGGCGCTGCGGGTCGGCGCGGTACCGGGTCTCGATCGTCGGAATTAGCTCCCGGTCGAGAAATCGGTGGAACGACTCGGCTCCGCTGTCCTCCGGCTTCACATCGCGTCCGGGCGGCGTGAAGTCGATCTGCCGGCGGTTCGTTGGTTTGTCGAACGACCCGTAAGCGATGCCGACGAGAATCGCCTCGTCCAGCTTCTCGTCGATCGTCATGTAGAGGTGCTGGGCTGACAGCCAGGGGAAGAAGGCGTCGCCGTCGAGCAGATACACCACCGGATAGCGCGTGCGCCGCTCGCTCGCATAGTCCAGCGGAAGCCGGACATAGATATGGTAGAGGTGGCGCGCTTCCTTGGATTGCAGGGGAAAATAGCCCCCCTTCAATACCGCCAGGTGGTTGAGTGGAATGGTAGGCGGCGTTTGAACAGGCGGCTGGCTGGCTGAACCAGCGCTGCTCATCAACAGGCTTGCTGCTACGGCAATCCCTGGAAGCTTTGCCATGCGTGCGCCCCTCCCGAGCGTGCCTAGAACAGGCTGGAGAGCATTCCTAGCGTGCTCGCGAGCACGTCAAGCCGCTGGAAGCAGCCGCCGCTCACCCGCCAGCCTCAGTAGCGCCGCCTGCAGCTTCTCGAACGCGCGGACCTCGATCTGGCGGATACGCTCGCGGCTGACGCCATAGACCTGGCTTAGCTCCTCGAGCGTCTTGGGCTCGTCGGCGAGGCGGCGCTCCATCAGGATGTGCTTCTCGCGGTCGTTGAGGCTCTCGAGCGCGGTCATGAGCAGATCGTGGCGGACGCGGCTTTCCTCGTCCTCGGCGATCCGCTCATCCTGCAGCGGGCCGCTGTCGACCAGGAAATCCTGCCACTGGCTCTCGCCGCCCTCGTCGCCCTTCATCGTGACGTTGAGCGAAGTGTCCCCGCCCATGCCCATGCGGCGATTCATCGACACGACCTCTTCCTCGGTGACCCCGAGGTCGGTCGCGATCTTGGTCACGTCCTGCGGCTTGAGGTCGCCTTCCTCGAACGCCTCGATCTGGTTCTTCATCCGCCGAAGGTTGAAGAAGAGCTTCTTCTGCGCCGCGGTGGTGCCCATCTTAACCAGGCTCCACGAGCGCAGGATGAATTCCTGGATCGAGGCGCGAATCCACCACATCGCATAAGTGGCGAGGCGGAAACCGCGGTCCGGCTCGAACTTCTTCACGCCCTGCATGAGGCCGATGTTGCCCTCGGAGATGAGCTCGCTGACCGGCAGGCCGTAGCCGCGGTAGCCCATGGCGATCTTGGCGACGAGACGCAGGTGCGAGTTGACCAGCTTGGCCGCCGCCTCGGTGTCGCCATGCTCGCGCCAGCGCTTGGCGAGCATATATTCTTCCTCAGGAGAGAGGATCGGGAATTTCTTGATCTCCGCGAGATAGCGGTTGAGCCCGGCCTCCCCACCGGACGCGGGGAGCGAGACGATCCCTTTTTGCTCTGCCATCTTTACTCGTCTTTCTCCCTTGGAGCGCGGATTTGCGCCCTAGCTTGTTAAACTTACTACACCAAGCGCCCGCATCAGTTCCTGCATGTCGGGCGGCATGGGACTAGAGAACGACAGCCTGTTTTTCGTCACCGGATGGGTGAAGCCGAGCTCGGCTGCGTGCAGCGCCTGGCGGTGAAAACCCAGCGCCTTCAGAATCTTGCCATGCGTCTTTCCGGAACGGCCGTAGACCGGGTCGCCGAGCAGGGGATGACCGATCGAGGCCATGTGCACGCGCACCTGGTGGGTGCGGCCGGTCTCCAGGCGGCATTCGACCAGCGCCGCGTCGCGAAGGATCGCGATTCGTTTCCAATGGGTCACCGCCCGCTTGCCGCGCGCGCCTTCGACGATCGCGATCTTCTTGCGGTTGGCGGCGGAGCGGGCGAGCGGTGCGTCGACCGTGCCTTCGGCCGCCTTGGGCAGGCCGTTGACGATCGCCAGATAGCGCCGGTCGATCGAATGGGCGGCGAACTGCTTTGCCAGCCCTTCGTGGGCGACGTCGCTCTTGGCGACCACCAGAAGCCCCGACGTGTCCTTGTCGATGCGGTGGACGATGCCTGGCCGAGCGACTCCGCCGATACCCGACAGCTTGCCGGCGCAATGGTGGAGCAAGGCGTTGACCAACGTCCCCTCGAGATTGCCGGCGGCGGGGTGGACAACCAGGCCGGCGGGCTTGTCGACGACCAGCAGATGCTCGTCCTCGAAGACGATGGTGAGCGGGATGTCCTGCGGCCGGTTGTGGGCAGGCTCGGGCTCGGGGACGGACACCGACAGGGCTTCGCCGCCGCGGACCTTCAGCGCCGGGTCGCGCACCGCCTTGCCTTCGCTTTCGACCGCGCCGCTGCGGATCAGGGCCTTCAGCCGCTCGCGCGAAAGGGTGGGGACGGCGTCCGCCAATGCGCGGTCGAGCCGCCAGCCGGCGTGGGCGGGCGTCAGGCGCACGTCGATCGTCTGATGACCCCCCATTTGCCGGAAATATGGGTTGGCGCCACGTGCCTTCAATCCCGCGGCTTGCGCGCGGTTAAACTCTGCCCCATTCACGGCGGCGCGATGAACGCCGTCGATCTCGCCAGTCTGCTTTGCTCGCGGCTCTGCCACGACCTCATGTCGCCGATCGGCGCGCTCAACAACGGCATCGAGCTGCTTGCCGACGAGACAGACCCCGAGATGCGCGAAAAATGCCTCGAGCTGCTCGCCGACAGCGCGCGCACCTCGGCGAACAAGCTCAAATTCTTCCGGCTCGCGTTCGGCGCGGCGGGCGGCTTCGGTGAGGAGATCGACACCCACGAGGCCGAAGCGGTGCTCCAGGGCCTGTTCGGGGCCGACAGCCGGATCGATCTCGGCTGGGTGGTCAGCGACGACAAGCTCCCAAAGGGGGCCGTTAAGCTACTGCTCAACCTCACTTTGCTTGCCGGCGATGCGCTCGTGCGTGGCGGGAGGCTCGACGTGGGAGCGGAGAGCCGCGACGGCGCGATCGAGCTCGCGGTGCGCGCCGAAGGCCCGCGCATCCTGCTCGACCCGGTGCTGCGCGAGACGCTTGCGACCGGCGGCAGCGCCGGGACGGTCGAGCCGCGCGCCGCTGGCGCGTGGCTGGCGCACAGCCTGATAGCCGAGGCCGGCGGCACGATCCGCCTGTCGGATGCGACCGACGCGGTACTTCTGATCGGCGTCGAGCTCCCGCGGGCCGCTGCCCCCCATGAGCTCTGAGCGTTTCCGGTTCGTCACCCGAAATTGCTGTCCCGCGTGCGGTGATGAGCGGATCGAACGGCTTTACGAATGCGGCTTCGCCGCCGAGCCGCTCGCGAGCTACCTGTGCGAATATTACAAGATCGACCCCTCGATCCTCGCCGACGGCGCCTACGTCATTGCGCAATGCCGGGGCTGCCGATCCTATTTTCAGGCCGAGGTGGGGGACGAAGCGCTTCTTCGGACTCTTTATTGCGAATGGATCCCTGACCCCGCGGCGGGCGAATATGCCCTCACAACGCGCGATATGGAATCGCCGGCGCGGTCTCGCGACGGCCATGAGCTGATGGTTGCGGCGGCGTTTCTCGGGATGCGCCTCGAAGACATGCGGACCTTCGATTACGGCATGGGCTTTGCTGGCTGGGCGCCGATCGCCCGCAAGCTTGGTTGCCAATCGTTCGGCACCGATCTCTCGCCCTCAGCGGTGGAGGCCGCGAGATGTCGCGGCGTGGAGATCGTTTCCGGAGATCGGATTCCTGAGGGATGGTTCCATTTCATCAATACCGAGCAGGTACTTGAGCATGTGCCGCAGCCTCGCGAGCTCGTCGGCAAGCTGGCACGGGCACTCGTCCCGGGGGGCGTGTTGAAGATTTCCGTTCCCGCCCCTCACGGTTTGAAATCACTTGTCTCTCGGCTGAAGGCGGGCGCCTCCCAGCTGCGGCAGGAGGAGATCGTCCCTCTCCAGCCGCTTGAGCATGTCAATTGCTTCACGCAGCGTTCGATTGATCGGCTGGGCAGAGACTTCGGCCTGGCACGGGTTCGCCCGACGCTGCGGCAGTCTTACGCCTTCCTCTCGGTTCGCGGTGCCCTCGGTCTCGACCGGATCGGCTGGACGATCAAGGAATTGGTGCGGCCCTGGTACCAGTACCACAACCCCCGCAATCTCTACGCCTGGCTGCGCAAGCCGGCCGCGGCGGACGGCTAACGACGCGTTAACTCCTGCGCGGCATAAGGCCCCTTCAAAGCAGCGCTGAGGGGCTCCTAAAGCCGATGGACGACCTGATTGCCGATTTCGTAGCGGAATGCCGCGAGATGCTCGAAGCCCTGGGCGGCGAGATCGTCGCCTGGGAGGCGCAGCCCGACGACCGCTCGCGGCTCGACAGCATCTTCCGCTTTGTCCACACGGTGAAGGGCAATTGCGGCTTCTTCGACTTTCCGCGCCTCGAAGCCTTGAGCCACGCCGCTGAAGACGCACTGGCCGATGTCCGCGCAGGCCGCCGCCAGGCCGACCCGGCGCTGGTCAGCGCGGTTCTGGCGATCATCGACCGCATCGGCGAGATGGTCTCCGCAATCGAGGCCGGCGAGGATATGCCGGCGGGCGACGACAGCGCCCTCATCCAGTCGCTGGCTCCGGGCGCCGAAGGCCCGGCAACGCCGGTCGTCGCTGTCGCCGAAGCGCAGGGCCGCGCCTCGGCCGCCCCGCGCACGATCCGCCTATCGGTCGAATTGCTCGACCGGGTGATGAGCACCGTTTCCGACATGGTGCTCGCTCGCAACGAGCTTGCCCGGCGGCTGCGCGAATCCGAAAGCGACGTACCGGTCGACGGGGCGTTCGAGCGCCTGTCGTCGATCATCGCCGAAATGCGCGATGCGATTACACGGACGCGCATGCAGCGGATCGAAAATCTGTTCGTCGGCCTCCCGCGCATGGTTCGCGACCTGTCGGCCGAGCTGGGCAAGCAAGTGCTGGTCGACATCGAAGGCGGCGACGTCGAGCTCGATCGCGAGATGATCGAGATGATCCGCGACCCCTTGACCCATATCATCCGAAACGCCGTCGACCACGGAATCGAGAAGCCGGCCGAGCGCCTGAAGGCCGGCAAGCGCGAAATCGGCGTGCTGTCGGTCGCCGCGCGCCAGTCGGGCAACCAGATCCTAATCGACATTCACGACGACGGCCGCGGCATCGACGGCAAGAAGCTGGTCGACAAGGCGATTTCTGCAGGCTTCCTGGACAAGGCCGATGCGGCGCAGCTCAGCCCGCGCGAACAGCTGGCCCTCATCTTCGAGGCCGGCCTCTCGACCGCCCAGGAAGTCACCGCCATCTCGGGACGCGGCGTCGGCATGGACGTGGTGCGCTCGAACGTCGAGCGAATCGGCGGGATCGTCGAGGTCGACAGCAAGCTCGGCGAAGGGACGCGCATGACCCTGCGCGTGCCGCTGACGCTGACCATCATCCCGGCGCTCACCGTGTCCATCGCTGGCCAGCACTTCGCCATCCCGCGCGCAGCGATCGAGGAGATCGTTCGGGCCAATGGCGAGAGCGTCACGCTCGAGCATCTCGGCGGGGCAGGGGTCGCGACAATTCGCGGCCGCCGCGTTCCTGAAGTCTCCCTGGCGGCCATCCTTGGCATCGACAGCGAGGTCGAGGAAAAGGACCGCACGCTCGTCGTGCTGCGGCCGGCCGGCGGCGATGTTTACGCGCTTTCCGTCGATCGCATCCACGACCACGAGGAATTGGTGGTCAAGCCAGCGGCTCCGGCGGTCATGGCAACCGGGCTTTATGCGGGCACGACGCTTGCGGACGACGGCAGCCCGATCCTGTTGTTCGACCCGGCCGGACTGGCCCAGGCGGGCGGGGTTAAGCTTGAAGCGCAGGAGCGTGCCGCTCGGATCGCGGAAAGCGCCGCCGATTCGGTATCGCGGTCGACCCCTGTGCTCCTGTTCCGCGCCCTCGACGGAGGACGCCGCGCGATCCGCCTGGCCGTGGTCGATCGCATCGAGGAAGTGCCGGTCGAAGCGGTTCAGCGGGCGGCCGGTCAAATGCGGGTGCAGGTCGGCGATACGATTCTGCCGCTTGCCGGCGCTTCGGACTGCGAGTTCGAGGGCGAGAGGGTCCGGGTCTTCAGGCTCAACGATGGCAGCAGCGAAATCGGCTATGCCTTTGCGCAGGTAATCGATTTCGCGACCATCGATCGCGAGATCATCCACGCGGAGCGCCCCGGCGAAGTGAGCGGCGTCTCGCTCGTCAACGGCGAGCCCGCCGAGCTTGTCGACGCGCACTGGCTGTTCGCCAATCATGTCGGCGCGGCTGCGCGCTCCAGCGAACCCCTGGTTTGCCGTCTGCCGAGCGATGATCCCTGGATGCAGAACATGCTCCGTCCGATCGTCGAAGCGGCCGGCTATCGCGTCGTCGGCGACGGCGACGAGACCGCAGCCGACCTCGTGATCGCCCCGCATGGCGAACAGCTGCCCGAGGATGCCGCTGCGCGCACCATCTGGCTGCGGAGCGAACCCGATGTCGCGGACAAGAAGGACGACAGCATTTACCGCTACGACCGTGCCGCTCTGTTGATGGCACTGAAGTCGGCCAGCGGGGGGAGGGGCAAGTGAACGAATTGCTGCTCGTGGTGACGATTGCTGGCGAGCGGGTTGCCTTGCCCGCGGCCGCGGTCGAGTCCGTGGTCGAGCTGGATACTCTGATCCCGGTCCCGCGGGCGCCGGCGCATGTCGCGGGCCTGTCGGCGCTGCGCAGCCGGGTCTTGACGGTGATCGACTGCATGCGCTCGCTCGAGCTTGGCGCAACGGACTGCAGCGATGGCATTCGCGAAGCCGCGGTCGTCGAGCTTGACGGCCATCATTACGCGCTGATCGTCGACATGGTCGAAGACGTGCTGGAAGCGTTGTCCGACCCCTTGCCGATGCGCGCGGCAATGGGATCGGGGTGGGAGCGCGTGTCGCAGGGAATGGTCGAAACCGAGCAGGGGCCGCTGCTTGTGGTCGACGTCGCCGCGCTGGTCGGCGGAGTGACCGAGGCGAAGGCGGCTTAAGCTCTTCGTTACCCTTAGCGTTTAAAGACCGGTGCGTTGGAAGCGGGAAGCTGAAGAATGAAAAGCTGTTTGATCGTCGATGACTCCAAGGTGATCCGCAAGGTTGCGCGGCACATCCTCGAGACCTTGCAATTCGAGGTCGATGAGGCCGGCGACGGCCAGGAAGCGCTGTCCCGCTGCGAAGCCAAGATGCCGGACGTCGTCCTGCTCGACTGGAACATGCCGGTGATGAGCGGCATGGAATTTCTGCGCCTGCTTCGTCAGCGCGGACATGCGGACCAGCCCAAGGTCGTCTTCTGCACCACCGAGAACGACATGGCGCACATTCGCGCGGCCCTCGAAGCGGGCGCCGACGAATATGTGATGAAGCCGTTCGATCGCGAGACGCTCCACATCAAGCTCCAGCTCGTCGGCGTCGCCTGAGCTGCCCGGTCGTGGAGCGGGCGCTCGCCAGATCGCGGGACCGCTACCAGGACCCGCCCGTCCGTCGCCGCATCCGGCTGATGATCGTCGATGATTCGACGGTCGCCCGGGCGGTCCTGTCGCGGATGATCGAAAGCGACCCTGTCTTCGAGATTACAGCCGTGGCCGGCACTGCCGAACATGCGATCGAAGCGCTTGGCGAATGCCGGGTCGACATCGTCATCCTCGACCTCGAAATGCCCGGCGCCGGCGGGCTCAAATCGATCCCCCGGATCATCGCTGCGGCCGCGGGCGCAAAGGTCATGATCGTCTCATCGCTTGCCGAAGAGGGTGCCGAGCATACGGTCGCGGCGCTCGCCCTCGGCGCGGCCGACACCTTGCCCAAGCCCGGCACCGGCCGGTTCAACGGCCGCTTCTCGGAAGTCCTGCTCAGCAAGCTCAAGGCGCTCGGCCATTCGGGCGAGGCGCAGCCAATCCCAGTCGTTCGCCGGGCGCCCGGAGAGCTTCCGCTGCGCCCGATGCCGAGCGACCCGATCGACCTGCTGGCGATCGGCGCGTCGACCGGCGGAATTCATGCGCTCGGCGTCTTCTTCCAGCACCTGCCGCGCCGCATCGGCGTCCCGATCCTCGTCACCCAGCACCTGCCGATGCCCTTCATGCCGGTTTTCGCGCGGCAGCTGAGCTCGCTTGCGCATCGCCCGGTGGCGATTGCCGAAGACGGAATGAAGCTGGCCCCCGACCGCATCCTGCTCGCGCCGGGCAACGCGCATCTGACACTCGAGCCGGCGCCCAAAGGGGCGATCGTCCGGCTCACCGACGGGCGCTGCAGCAGCGGCTGCATGCCTTCGGTCGACCCGATGTTCGCTTCGGCCGGCGCGATCTTCGGAGCGGGGGCGCTCGGCGTCGTTCTCACGGGCATGGGCCGCGATGGCGTGGAAGGGGCGCAGCGGCTCGTCGCCTGCGGCGGCTCGATCTTCGCCCAGGACGAAGCGAGCTGCGCCGTCTGGGGCATGCCGCGCGCGGTGCTCGAGGCGGGGCTCGCCTGCGCCGTCTTGCCGCCCGACAAGCTCGCCCGCCGCGTGGCCGGCCGCACCGCGGAGGTGGCCTCGTGCAAATAAGCGACAGCTCGAGCCGCATCCTCGCCGGCCTGCTCGAGGCGCGAACCGGCCAGCAGCTGACCATGAGCCGCCGCTGGCGCATCGAGACCGCGCTCTCCGCGCTGCTCCGCGAGCGCGGCATCGCCACGCTCGATGAGCTGATCACCATTCTCGTCATGGGCAAGGAGCCAAGCTTGTCACAGCAGGTCGTCGAAGCGTTGCTCAATAATGAAACCTATTTCTTCCGCGACCGCGCGCCGTTCGACCTGCTGCAGCGCTACGCGCTTCCCGAGCTGGCGCAGCGGCGCGACAAGACGCGGCGGCTGCGGATCTGGTCGGCCGGCTGCTCGACCGGGCAGGAAGTCTATTCGATCGCCTTGCTGTTCGCCGAAGAGCCGGAAAAGTGGCGCGGCTGGACGATCGACATCCTCGGCACCGACGTTTCGAGCGGCTGCATCGATCGCGCCCGCAGCGGCACCTACACCCAGTTCGAGGTGCAGCGTGGGCTCGGCATCAACCAGATGATCAAATGGTTTGAGGAGTGCGACGGCGGCTGGCGCGCGGTCGAGGCGCTGCGCAGGCCGGTCCGCTTCCAGGTCCACAACATCCTCGAACAGCCGCCGCATCCGGGCGGGTTCGACATCATCCTATGCCGCAACGTGCTGCTGTACTTGAGCTCCGACCGCAAGACGCTCGCCTTCGAACGGCTCGCCGCCTCGATGGCCGAGGACGGCTGGCTGATGCTCGGCGCCGGCGAGACGGTGATCGGCCAGACCGGCAAGCTTGGCGCCGACATCAAGGCGCGCGGCCTCTACCGCCTCGTCGGCGACGGCAGCCGGGTCGAGAAGCGCGCTGGCCCCGACCGGAGGGCAGCCGCCGCTGGGGCTTGACCGAGCCCGCCCGATCATGCGCCATTGCGGTGATGGATTTCATCGAACGGCCGTCCCCCAATTTCGACGAGCGGCAGCTGCCGGTCTCGATGATTGTGCTGCACTATACGGGGATGCCGGACGCCGAGGGCGCGCTCGACCGGCTGACTTCGCCCGAGGCGCGTGTTTCCTGCCACTACCTCGTCGACGAGGACGGCTCGCTCTACCGCCTGCTCGACGAGCGCAAGCGCGCCTGGCACGCTGGCAAGTCGCGCTGGCGCGGGATCACCGACGTCAATTCGGCCAGCGTCGGGATCGAGATCGTCAATCCCGGCCACGAATTCGGCTACCGGCCGTTCCCCGACGAGCAGATCGCCGCGTTGATTCCGCTCGTCGCCGACATCAAGGAACGCCACGGCATCGGCCGCGGCAACGTCGTCGGCCATTCCGATGTTGCCCCCGCGCGCAAGGAGGATCCGGGCGAGCTGTTCCCGTGGGACGCGCTGGCGAAACGGCGCCTGGCGCTGCCCAGCCCGAGGCGCGACCTGGTCGACCCTTATTGGACCGACGCC
The DNA here is from genome assembly GCA_035540475.1 of Sphingomicrobium sp. Classification (GTDB taxonomy): domain Bacteria; phylum Pseudomonadota; class Alphaproteobacteria; order Sphingomonadales; family Sphingomonadaceae; genus Sphingomicrobium. Next base: position 14,304 of record DATLGK010000057.1, on the reverse strand, counting down.
GGCTTCCTGCTCGCGCTCGAGCGCTTCGGCTATGACGTGACCGACCCGCAGAAAGCGGTGATCGCCTTCCAGCGCCGCTTCCGCCCCGAGATGATCGACGGCATCATCGACGGCGAATGCAGGGCAAAGCTGCTCGCGCTGCTGCTGCCGCGGCCGCAGTGATTCGAAACTTTCGTCTCGATTGACTATATGGGCCTCGCCAGAGGGCCGGGCGGCCGCGGCTCGCGCAAGCGAGGCGAGGAAAGTCCGGGCTCCATGGAACCACGGTGCCGGGTAACGCCCGGCGGCCCGCCGTAGCTTTGGTGAAGGCGGGTCAGGGACAGTGCCACAGAAAGCATTCCGCCGCTCTTCGGCGCGGTAAGGTCGAACGGGTGCGGCAAGAGCGCACCGCGGTCCTGGCAACAGGGCCGGCACGGTAAACCCCACCGGGTGCAAGACCGAATAGGGGCGGCAAATGAGCCTGGTTCCGGCTCGTCGCCCGGGTTGGTCGCTCGAGCCCCGACGCAAGTCGGGGCCTAGAGGAATGGCCGCACATCCGCCCTAGCCTTGGCGACGGCGGAGGACAGAACCCGGCTTACAGGCCCTCTGGCATCGATTTCGTCATTGCGAGCGGAGCGAAGCAATCCAGTAACGCGCAACTGGATTGCTTCGTCGCTGCGCTCCTCGCAATGACGGTCTAGAAGGACGTCGATGGCCAAGCAGAAGAGATCGGACGACTGGGGTTTTCCGCGCTGGCGCTCGTACGGCGACAAGGGCCGCGCTGCGGCCAAGCTGCGCCTGTGCGACCGCGAGGGCTGCAACGAGATCGGCGACCGGCCGGCGCCCAAGGCACCCAACAGCCGCGAGCGCTGGTATTTCTGCGAGGCGCACGCCGCCGAATATAACAAGAACTGGAATTATTTCGCCGGGCTGAGCCCCGAGGAAGCGGCGCGCCGCGCGGCCGAGGAGGAACGCGGAAACTCGGGTTTCCGCCAGTCGGCACAGTGGAAATGGGCCGGGCCCGGCGACGGCCGCCGAAGCCGCGACGAGATGCGCGCACTCGACGCGCTCGAGCTCGACAGCGACGCGGACTTCAAGGCGGTCAAGGCCGCGCATCGCCGGCTGGTCAAGGAAACCCATCCCGACGCCAATCCGGGCGACGAGGACGCGGCCAAGCGCTTCAAGCAGGTCCAGGCGGCCTACGACGTGCTCAAGAAGGCCGAGGAGCGCCGGAACACCAAGCCGGCCTAGCCGCCGCTGGTCGCAGCCCGCGCGAAAGCGGGATTGAGCTCCTTGCCGGCTTCCCGTGCGATCTCACTACCGTGGGCGTGCGGCGTGTGGCCCGTGCTGCGCTCATATTCCTTGTCGATCCGGGCGATGAGTTCGTCCGCCTTTTCCCCGCCGATGGCGCGCAGGATCGCGTCCAGCTTGACCTCGGCGCGGTCGTCATTCTCCTTCGACGAGGGCGATCCGATGTAGAGGAAATAGGCAAGGCCGATCACCTGCCACATCAGCTGCAGGAATTCCGACTGCCAGTTCTCGAAAGTGTCGCGCAGCATCTCGTTCAGGTAGGGCGCGAACTGCGGCACCTGCGCGTGCGCCTGCGCCTCGTCGACGAAGGCTTTCCAGCCGAAATACCAGTGCAGCAGAAGGGATCCGAGGAAGAAACTCACCGTGATCCAGCCATAGGCGTAGCGGCGGAACATTGGTCTGGCTCCGAAATGGTTGGCGTCCGCGCTGGAACGCCAGACCTCGGGCGATGGATGCTCGTGGGCGGCAGGTTGGCCACTCTGACTGTCCGCTTTCCCCCCAAAGCAGACATTCGCGGCTTAGCCCCGCTTTCTACGCCGTCGCGGACATCAGCTCGTCTCTCTGGCGGCGCGTTTTAACGCACGGATTGGCTCCCGGCATTTTCGCCAAATGTCAATATCTTGCAACGGTCTGATGAGCGCTTATGTCCTTGATATGCTTACATTTATCTACGCGGCCGCGCTTGGCGCCACACTCTTCCTCATGCCTGCGGCGAGCTCTGGCTCAGCGCCGGGTAAGGTCGAACTTCGGCATGCCGTTGTCGCGACGGATGTCGCTCCGGCCGCGCCGGAGAAGGCGGCGCCTGCCTTTGCCGAGTTCGGGCTGGAGGCGCATGACCATGAGCACGCCTCGGGGCTTGCCCCCGGCCAGACTGCGCAGGACTTCGAAGCCTGGGCCCGGCGCACGCCGGCCAACGTGAATGCGCTCGGCGCGTTCAGGGACTACCTTGCGGCCCAGCAACTGGAAAACGTCGTTCCCATGTGGCAGCTCGTCCGGACCTCGTCCTCGTGGCGCGAGTGCGGCGCACAGCCCTTCGAGGTGCCCCCGCCCGACAAGTGGGGCCGCATCGTAAAGACCCTCAAGTTCGTTCGCGACGACGTCATCCCCAGTGTCGGCAAGGTTGAGACGCTGTCGGCCTATCGAAACAGCCAGCTCAACGCCTGTTCGAAGGGCGCACCGAAGAGCGCGCACCGCGAATTTTTCGCGCTGGACCTGACGCCGGTGGATGGAAAGCTCGAGCGTTCGACCATGATCCGCTCCGTGTGCAAGGCCCATGCGCGCGACGGGCAAAGGAACGACATCGGCCTCGGCTTCTACAGCGGCCGCCGTTTTCACGTCGACTCGTCGGGTTTCCGCAAGTGGGGCGCGGACGGTCGGGGCGCGTCCAGCCCGTGCGTCAATTACGTCTGACCGCCGATAGCGGCGGCCGAGGTCGGCTTTCCACCCAAAGCGGACATCAGGCGGCGGCCGCGTAACGCTCCGCAGTCTGCTTGATCAACGCGATCATGTTGGGGACGCCCTGAGTACGGTTGGCGCTCAAGTGCTTGCTTAGCTCGAAGGGAGCGAGGGAGGCGGCGACGTCCATTCGCGCGACTTCGGCGGCGGGGCGGTCCTGGACAGCCGAGAGCACCAGCGCGACGATGCCCTTGGTGATCGCGGCATTGCTGTCGGCCAGGAAATGCAGACGGCCATCCTCGACCTTCGGATAGACCCATACCGACGCCGAGCAGCCCTGCACTTTGGTCGCGTCGGTCTTGAGGGGCTCGGGCATGGGTTCCAGCTTGCGGCCGAGATCAATCAGCAAGCGGTAGCGGTCCTCGCCATCTAGCAGCTCGAATTCGTCGTAAACGTCCTGGATCGTAGGCAGCGACACGAGATGGCAGATAGTGCTGCGTTCGCCTCTTGTCAGCTAAGCGTGCCGCAAGTCCTCGATCTCGCGCGCCAGGCTGTTCTCTTTGTCGACAGTGATCCGCTCGAGCACATGGAGCCGCTCCCGCAGCTCGTCGATCTCGCGGTCCTTCTGGGCGAGTTTCAAGTTCGTCGGCGTCTCCGCTGCCGAAGTCAGGGCCGCGATGGTCTTGCGCTGGCCGCGAACCACGGCCAGCAGGTAAATGGCGGATGCGGCCAGCAGGCCGACCAGCATCAGCAGCGAATATTCGCCGTCGGTCATGTCACACTCCTCAATCGTTAGCGGTCGCGGAGCGACTCGATTTCCTTGGCCAGGCTGTTCTCTTTCTCGACGGTGATCCGCTCGAGCACCTTGAGCCGTTCCTTGAGGTCCTTCACTTCCTCGCGCAGCCGGATCGTCTCAGCCTGCTCTTCGGGACTCGCGTCCCCAATGCCATGGCGGTTGCGCCCGCGGCGGTAGCCGTAGCGAGCCCTAAGCACCGACGCGACCATTACGGCGACCACGATGATCGCCACCATTTCAAAGGGATTCATCCGATCTTCTCTCCGCTTTCGATGCGTTTGTGTTCGCGCAAGTCGCCAGGGCCCCTCATGCGCGTCCTCCCTTGTCGAGCGCCAGCGCCTCGATCTCCTTGGCGAGTTTGGTCGGCTGGTCGGTCACGATCCGTTCGACGTTCTGCAAGCGGTCCTTGATCGATCCGAGCTCGGCGCGGAGCTGCGCATTCTCCTGGGTCAGCAGCTTGATCCGCTCCTGCGCCTCGCGGTCGGTCGCCGGGTGCAGCGGCGTCCCCCAGCTGGTTTCGAGCGGATAGCCATGCTTGATCCTCAGCCAGGTCGTCAGCACCCAGCCGCCGACACCGGCCGCGGTGATGGCCGTGACCCAGGGAAGCGCTTCAAGCAGTACCGTCAGCTTGTCCATGTCTGCCCCTTCTGATTACCGAAGCTGCTCGATCTCGCGCGACAACCGGTCCGGCTGGTCGGTTGCGATCCGCTCGAGCACGGCCAGTCTATCCTCGAGCCGCTTCACCTGCGTTTTGAGCGCGCTATTCTCTTCGCTCAGCTGGGCGATCTGCCGTTCGGCAGCTGCATCGCGTTTCTCGGCCGTCCCCGACCATTCATTTTCGATCGGATAGCCGTGCTTTGCCCGGATCCACGTGCTGACAAGCCAGCCCAGCGTGCTGATCGCGATGATCGCCAGAACGAAGCCCGGCCCGCTCCATGACATAATCCTTGCTCCCCTTTGATCCTGTTTAGCGCAGCTGCTCGATCTCGCGCGCGAGCGAGCGGTTTTCGGTCGTCACATAGCTTTCGATGTCGGCCAGCCGGCGATCGATGTCTTTGAGCCGCGAGCGAATGTCCCGCGCGGCTCGCGTGGGCGACGCGCGGACGCCCTGCCAGAACTGCTGTTCCTCATGGTCGACGCGCTCGAGCGCGTGCGGCTTGGTCGGGGTGACCATCGCGGCGATGATGTAAAAGGGGAGGACGCCGCCGCCGCTCATGAATAGGGCCGCCAGGAAGCAAACGCGCACCAGGCTGACGTCGAACCCCGTATAGTCGGCAATGCCGGCACAGACTCCGAACAGCTTGCCGTTGCGCTTGTCGCGGTAGAATCGCGTACGGCTCGCGGGCTGGTCGCTGTAGACGGGCACGCGCTCGTGCTCGTGCGGCTCGGCCGGCCGGTATTGCGGCTGGTTGGAGCGCTCCTGCGGAGCGGGATAGCGTTTGTAGGCCATTCTATTCCCCATCCGCGAGCAGGCGCTGCCGGTCGTCTCGGCCTGGCAGGCACTGCTGGCGCCAGTTCGGATTCTCTGCCGTCATGATCCGCTCGATCGTGCACAGCCGGTCGTCGAGCCGGCGCGCGGCCTCGTGCAATTCGTCGAGCAGCTTCTCGTCGCCCTGGGTCAGGGTCGCCGCCTGCTTCCACTTGGTGATGTAGTGAAAGATCAGCCAGGGCAGGCCGATGAACAGGGTCGTGATGGCGATAGCCGGGATCAATACTTCTTCCATTGCTGCTTACTTCCCCTTGGCCTTGAGCGCGGCCTTCATGGCCTCGAGTTCGGCATCGACCGATTCGGCGGCTTTCAATTCCGCGATTTCTTCCTCGAGGCTCTTCGGCCCCGTCATTCCGAGCGCATCGGCCCGGCCTTCGGCGAAATCGGCGCGCCGCTCGAGCAGCTCGAACTTGGAGAAGGCGTCCTCGGTGCGGTTGCCGTTCAACAGCTCGCGGGCGCGGGCGCGGGTCACCGCGCTCTCGAAGCGCGTGGCGATCGCATTCTGCCTTGCGCGCGCTTCGCGCAGCTTCGCCTGAAGCTTGGCGATGTCGGTCTCATAGCCCTTCAGCGTGCTGTCGATCTCCTCGATCTCCTGCCGCAGCCCCTCGGCCATGTCCCCCGCCTTCTGGCGCTCGATCAGGGCGGCCTTGGCGAGATCCTCGCGATCCTTGCTGAGCGCGAGCTCGGCTTTCTCGGTCCAGCTGCGCTGCAGCTCGTCGAGCCGGTTGAGCGCGCGGCGCATCTCCTTGCCGTCGGCGATGCAGCGGGCGGCCGAGGCGCGAACCTCGACCAGCGTCTCTTCCATCTCCAGGATGACCATTCGGATCATCTTCGCCGGGTCTTCCGACCGGTCGAGCATCTCGGTGATGTTCGCCGCGAAAATGTCCCGTGTTCGGGAAAAAATGCTCATTCACTCACTCCGCATTCGAAACTCTGGGCCCAGATACTTGCCAAAAGCTATTCAAGAGATGTGCCAGTTTATGGGAAATCCTGGAGTCGCGCGAAAAGTGCCGTTTTCCGCCTGAAATCAGAGCGAAAATCCTTGCCAAATGGTGGGATTTGTCACCAACAGTCGGTCTATGGAGCGGGCTGATCAGTTCATCGGGCAGAGCCTCGCCTTTCTCGACGCGGTCGAACGGGCGAGCCGGGCCGCGCCGCTCAACCGGCCGGTCCTCGTGATCGGCGAGCGCGGCACGGGCAAGGAGTTGATCGCCGAGCGTCTCCATCACCTGTCCTCGCGCTGGGCCGGGCCGCTGATTATCATGAATTGCGCGGCACTGCCCGAGAATCTCATCGAGGCCGAGCTGTTCGGGCACGAGGCGGGAAGCTTCACCGGCGCGGCGAAGACGCGCCACGGCCGCTTCGAGGAAGCGGACGGGGGCACCTTGTTCCTCGACGAGCTTGGGACATTATCGATGCCGGCGCAGGACCGGCTGCTGCGCGCGGTTGAATATGGCGAGATCACGCGCATCGGCGCCTCCAGGCCGATCAGCGTCGACGTGCGCATCGTCGCCGCGACCAACGAGAATCTGCCGGCGCAGGTCGATAAGGGGAAATTTCGCGCCGACCTGCTCGATCGCCTGTCGTTCGAGGTGATCACGCTTCCGCCGCTGCGCGCGCGTCAGGGCGACGTCCCGCTTCTCGCCGAACATTTCGGCCGCCGCATGGCGGTCGAGCTCGACTGGTCGAACTGGCCGGGCTTCAGCTCGCGCGCGCTGGCCGAACTCGAGGCGTATTCCTGGCCCGGGAATGTGCGCGAGCTAAGGAACGTCGTCGAGCGCGCCGTCTATCGTCATGAAGATCCGGAGCGCCCGGTCGACGAGATCAGCTTCAACCCGTTTCATTCGCCTTGGGCTCCGGCAGGTTCAGGGGCGGTACCGGCAGGCGGGGGCGTTTCGGCGGCGACGCCGGTGCCCGCGAATGAGCCGGACTTCGCTGCGAACGGCGCCCCATCGCCGCTTCCTGCGCCGGCGACCACGAGCGACTTCCGTGCAGCGGTGGCCGAATATGAGCGCGCCATCCTCGAAGACGCGCTGCGGCGAAACCGCTTCAACCAGCGTGCCACGGCCGCGGCCCTGAACCTCAGCTACGACCAGCTCCGCCACGCGCTCAAGCGCCACAAGCTCCAGGATTCAGCGGCGTAGGCGGTTGGACCCGCCGTAACGCCGCTGAATCCAGCCTAGCGGCGAGAGTGGCCGCCAAGCGGTCCGTTATCACCAGCGGAAGGCGGTCATCGCATAGAGCATCGGGATCGACAGCATCGTGTTGGTCCGCGACGCGATCATCGCGGTGCGGGCCGAGCGCGCCTTTGCCGCGTCGTCCGCTTCGACAAGGCCGAGGGCGCGCTTCTGGTTGGGCCAGATGATGAACCACACGTTGAAAGCCATGATCAGCGCCAGCCACATGCCGGTACCGATCAGCCTGTAGGGCTCCTGGAAGGTCAGCGCCTCGACCAGATAGCCGAGGACCCAGGCGAGCAGGGCGCCCGTCAGGACGGTGAAGGCCGCACCCCAGCGGAAGTAGAACAGCGCCTGAGGCGCGATATATTTCGAAACCCCCGGCTTAAGCTCCGCGGGAACCGTCGGCATCGTCGGGATCTGCACGAAATTGAAATAATAGAGCAGCCCGATCCACGTTATGCCGAAGAACACGTGCAGCCACTGCAGAATCGACGACGCATTGACGTCGTCGGTATGAAGTCCGGCCATCAGCGCGATCGCCAGCACGAGGCCGACCATCAGCACCGCACCCAGATTTTCGAAGAACTTGCCCATCTGCTTCCCCCTTCGTCGCAAATGCGAGTTTCGTGGCCGTCTCTTGGGTTGAAATTTCGACACGCGCAAGCATCTCGGATGGCAGAGGGGTGGGCCTTAATCCGGAGGCGCGGCCGCTGCCGCTGTCTCGCGAATTTTAGGAGATGGACGCCTTATGCCCTTCCAGCTGCCCGAACTTCCGTTCGCCAAGGATGCGCTCGCGCCGGTGATGTCGGCCGAAACGCTCGAGTTCCACCACGGCAAGCATCACAAGGCCTATGTCACCAAGACCAACGAGCTGGTCGAAGCCGAGCATAGCCTCTCGGGGGCGTCGCTGGTCGACGTCGTCAAGCAGGCCAAGCGCGCCGGCAACACCAAGCTGTTCAACAACAGCGCGCAGCTCTGGAACCACAGCTTTTTCTGGCAGTGCCTGGCCCCGGCCGAGGGGCAGCAGCCCCAAGGCAAGCTCGCGAAGCTGGTCGAGGACGGGTTCGGCAATCCCCAGGCCCTGCTCGACAAGCTCCAGGAGGAAGCGGTCAACCATTTTTCCAACGGATGGGCCTGGCTGGTGCTCGACCGCGGGACGCTTCGCGTCACCTCGCTCCATGATGCCGACACGCCGATCGTCCACGAAGGCATGGTGCCCCTGTTCACGCTCGATGTGTGGGAGCACGCTTATTACATCGACTATCGCAACGAGCGGCCACGCTTCGCGAGCTCGGTGCTTTCGAACATCGTCAATTGGGAGTTCGTCGCGCAGAATCTCGACGGCCGCGGCTTCGAGCGAGCGAACCAGGGCGAAAGTGCGAGGTCCCCTGAGCTGACGGCTTAAGGTTGCGCGAAGCTACTGCTTCAACCGGTAGCCCGTGCGGAACATCCAGGCGATCACCGCCATGCAGACCGCGATGATCCCGAGCGTCACCAGCACACTGGACCAGACCGGGACGTCGGCGATCGAATAGAAACTCCAGCGGAAGCCACTGATCACGTGAACGATCGGGTTGAACAGGGTGACCGTCCGCCACGGCTCGCCAAGCGCGTTGACCGAATAGAAAGCGCCGCCGAGGAAGGTCAGCGGCGTGATCACCAGCATCGGGATGATCTGGAGCTGCTCGAAATTCTGCGCCCAGATGCCGATCGCAAAGCCGAACAGGCAGAAACCGGTGCTGATGCCGATGAGGAACAGCAGCATCGCCAGCGGATGGTCGATCCGCACATCGACGAACAGGAAGGCGGTGGCGAGCGTCACCAGCGCGAGGATGACGCTCTTGGTGACCGCTGCCCCGACATAGGCGAGCACCGCCTCGAAGCTCGAGATCGGAGCTGAGAGCAGTTCGTAGATGGTGCCGGTAAACTTCGGAAAATAAATGCCGAAACTGGCGTTGAAAATTGACTGCATGAAGACGCTGAGAAGGGTGAGGCCGGGGACGATGAAAGCGCCGAAGCTCACCCCCTCCATGTCGGTCATGCGGCTTCCGAGCGCCGTGCCGAACACGACGAAATAGAGCGCGGTGGTGATCACCGGCGTGATCAGGCTCTGCCAAAGCGTGCGCTTCCACCGCGCCATCTCGAAGCGGTAGATGGCGGCGATACCGTGGCTGTTCACCGCGCCGCTCCGGCCCGGCCGCCGTGGACCAGCTCGACGAAAATCTCCTCGAGGCTCGACTGATGGGTCGAGAGGTCCTTGTAGGCGATGCCGAGGTCGCTGAGCCGCCGCATCAGCGAGGCGATTCCGGTGCGTTCGGCATGGCTGTCGAACTGGTAACGCAGCATATGTCCTTCGTCGTTGAGCTCGAGGTTCCAGTCGGCCAGCTCCCCCGGCACCTGTGCGAGCGGCTCGGCAAGGACGATGTCGAGCGTCTTCTTGCCCATCTTGGCCATCAATGACTTCTTTTCGTCGACGGCGATCAACTCGCCGCGGCTGATCACGCCGACGCGGTCGGCCATTTCCTCGGCTTCCTCGATATAATGGGTCGTGAGGATGATCGTCGTGCCGTCGGCGCGGAGTTTCCGCACCAGCTCCCACATGTCGCGCCTCAGCTCGACGTCAACGCCGGCCGTGGGCTCGTCGAGGAACAGGATCGCGGGCTGGTGGCTCAGCGCCTTGGCGATCATGACCCGTCGCTTCATGCCCCCCGACAGGTGCATCATGATCGTCTTGCGCTTGTCGGACAGCGACAGACGCCTGAGCAAGTCCCCGATGAAAGCGTCGTTGCGCGGCTTGCCGTAGAGGCCGCGCGAGAAGCTGACGGTGTTCCACACGGGCTCGAATGCCTCGGTGGTCAGCTCCTGCGGAACCAGGCCGATGCACTCGCGCGCGTGGCGGTAGTCGGTGCGCCAATTGCGTCCGTCGACCAGGACTTCGCCGCTGGTCGCCGTGACGATTCCGCAGACGATGTTGATCAGCGTGGTCTTGCCGGCGCCGTTGGGCCCCAGCAGGGCGAAAATCTCGCCGCGCTGGATGTCGAGGTCAACCGACTTCAGCGCATCGACGCCGGTGCCGTAGGTCTTCCTCAGCCCGCGTATTGACAGGATGGGGTCGCTCATTCGACCGGACCCGGCTCGGCCGGCTTCGCCTCCTCCTTCATCAGCCCGTGACGCAGCAGCATCGGAATGTTCGCAGCGGCAAAGAGGAAGGTGAGGGGGAGCGCGCCCCAGAGCTTGAAGCCGACCCAGAAGTCGGTCGAGCTGTTGCGCCAGACGAGCTCGTTGAGCAGCGCCATGAATACAAAGAACAAGGCCCAGTTGCGGGTGAGCTTGACCCACCCGGCGTGGTCGAGACCAGGATAGGCGCTTCCCAGCACGCGCTGCAGAAGCGGCCGGTCGGTCGCAAGGCCGAACAGGAGGAGAGCAGCGACCAAGGCGTAATAGACGGTCGGCTTCATCTTGATGAAGGTCTCGTTGTGCAACCAGATGGTGAGACCGCCCAGGATCACGACCATCACGCCCGAGAACCACAGCAGTGGCGAGATGCTGCGGTAGCGGACCGCGGAGAAAATCATCGCCGCGATCATCGCCACCATGAAAGCGCCGGTCGCGGCGAAAATCTTCGTCACCGCGGGAACCGGTGCGAAGAAATTGACGAGGAAGAAAACCAGCAGCGGACCGAGGTCGATCAGCAATTTCGCGCCGCCTTGCGGCTCCGATTTTGTACTCATTCCGGCGGAAGTCCGGAAATCGCCCGGGCCACGGCGCGGGGGTCGAAGGGCCTCAGGTCGTCGGCTTTTTCGCCGACGCCGATGGCGTGGATGGGAAGCCCGAACTTCTCGGCTGCCGCGACCAGGATCCCGCCGCGCGCAGTCCCGTCGAGCTTGGTCATGATGAGGCCGGTCACGCCCGCGCTCTCGCGGAACACCTCGACCTGCGCAAGCGCGTTTTGGCCGGTGGTGGCATCGAGCACCAACAACACATCGTGCGGTGCTTCCGGATTGAGACGACCGAGGACGCGGCGGATCTTGGCGAGCTCGTCCATCAAATGGCTCTTGTTCTGAAGGCGGCCGGCGGTGTCGACGACCAGCACATCCTCGCCTGTCGCGGTCGCCTGGCGAACGCCATCGAAGACGATCCCGGCGGCATCGCCGCCCTCCTTGCCCGAAATCACCGGGGCACCGACGCGCCCGCCCCAGATCTGCAGCTGCTCGATCGCCGCGGCGCGGAACGTGTCTCCGGCAGCGAGCAGCACGCCATAATCCTGTTCCTTCAGCCAATGCGCGAGCTTGCCGATCGTGGTCGTCTTGCCCGAACCGTTGACGCCGATCACCAGAATGACGTGCGGCCGTGGAAATCCCCATACCTCCAGTGGCTTGGCGACCGGTGTTAAGATCTTCTCTATCTCCTCGGCAAGGATTGTCCGAAGGCCCCGCTCGTCGAGCCGTTCGAACTTCTGCGCGGCGATCGCTTCGCGGATGCGCCGCGAAGCCTCGGGGCCAAGGTCGGATGCGATCAGCGCTTCCTCGATGTCGTCGAGGGTCGCCGTGTCGAGCGCGGCCCGGCTGGTGAGGCCGGTGAGGTTGTCGGCGACCCGCTCGGCCGTCTTCGAGAAGCCGCCGCGCAGGCGGTCAAGCCAGCTCATGCCCAGACCGCCATGAGTTGATTCCCGTCGAAGCCGATGATCCGCGCCGCGCTGCTCTGCCCGCGCTCCGCGCCCTCGATGGCCACCGGTGCGAAATTGTCGGAGTGGCCCTTGCCCTGGTTCTCGATCAGCACCGGCTGGAGGGTGCCGACGAGGCTCTCCAGCCAGCGGGACCGACGCCCGGCAGCCGCGGCGCGCAGTCTCGCGGCGCGCGCCTTGACCAGTTCACGCGGCAGTTGCGGCATGCGCGCGGCCGGCGTCTCCGGACGCGGCGAGAAGGGGAAGATGTGAGCTGCGATAATATCGCAATCGTCCAACAGTTTCAGACTGTTTAGTGCCATTTCTTCAGTTTCGGTAGGAAATCCGGCGATGAGATCGGCGCCGATTGTCGCATGCGGTCGCAAAGCCTTGATGCGCTCGACGGCGCGTATCGCGTCGGCGCGGCTGTGGCGGCGCTTCATGCGCTTGAGGATCAGATCGTCGCCCGCCTGCAGCGACAGATGGAAGTGGGGCAGCAACCGGGGCTCGCCGGCAATCAGCTCGAACAGCGCCTCGTCCATCTCGACGCCGTCGAGCGATGAGAGGCGCAGGCGTGTCAGCCGGGGTTCGGCGGCGAGCAGGCGCTGGCACAGCGTGCCGAGCCCGCCCTGGTAATCGGTAATGTCGACGCCGGTCAGAACGATCTCCTTGGCGCCGCGGTCGAGCTCGCGCGCGATCGCGTCGCGGATCAGCTCGAAGGGCAGGGATCGGCTGGGGCCGCGCGCCTGCCAGATCGAGCAGAATGTGCAGCGGTGGTCGCAGCCGTTCTGAACGGCGACGAAACTGCGGACGTGGCCGTGAAAGCCCGCTGGCGCCATGACGTCATTTGCGGTGAAGCTGTTGAGCTTGCGCGCGTTTGCAACCACGCGCTCGACGCCGTTCATGGCCGTAAAGCTCTTTGGGTCGAGCTCGGCCGCGCAGCCGGTGACGAGGATTTTGGCGCCGGGCTTGTCGCGGTGGGCGCGGCGGATGGCCTGGCGCGTCTGGCGCACGGCCTCGTTCGTCACCGCGCAGCTGTTGACCACGACCCAATCCTCCTCTGCGGGCGCGGTGCGGGCGATCGTCTCGCTTTCGGCGAAGTTGAGGCGGCAGCCGAGGGTGATGGTCTCGACGCTCACGGCAGCGCCTCCAGGTCGAGTTCGCCCTCGAAGACATGCGTGGCGGCGCCCCGCATGGTCACCGGTTCGCCCGGCGCCCAGCTGATCACCAGGCTGCCCCCGGCCATGTCTACCTGGACCGGGGAGCTGGCGCGCCTGGTCGCTATGGCCGCGATCGCGCTCGCGCAGGCGCCAGTCCCGCATGCAAGCGTCTCGCCGGCGCCGCGCTCAAAGGTCCGCAATTTAAGGATGTTTTTTTCCGCCGTTGCGACATTGACGTTGATCCGCTCGGGAAAAGCGGGGTCGTTCTCGATTCTTGGGCCGAGCTCTTCGAGCGGCACCTGACCGGTATCGGGGACGAAAAAAACGAGATGCGGATTGCCGACATTGACTGCGAACGGCTTCTCCAAGCCGTCCCACGCCATCGGCAGCGCGCTCGTGTCCATCGCGTATGCGAGCGGGATTTCGTCCCAAGCGAAGCGCGGCTGCCCAAGCGAGACCTCGACTTCACCGCCGACATCCGCGCCTTCGAGGAGGCCGCCTCCCGTTTCGATCGTCCGGGCACTCGTCAGCTGCACGATGCAGCGGGTCGCGTTGCCGCAGCTTCCAACCTCGCCGCCGTCGCTGTTCCAGATGCGCATCCGGAGGTCTGCGGTCTCGCTCGGCTCGAGCACGATCAGCTGGTCACAGCCCACCCCGGTGCGCCGGTCGGCGATCGCCCGGGCAAGCGACGGCGTGACGTCGAACGGCTGTTCGCGCGCATCGACGATCACGAAATCATTGCCGAGGCCATGCATCTTGTGGAAGTGCCGCCGCATCGGCCCGCGACTTAGGGAGCGGCCAACTGTTAGTCCACCTGCCCCAGTCCACGTAGAAGGCCGTTTATCATGCCCAGAGCCGCGACCGACGTCATGCAATCGATCATCTTCTCGGCGGTGCTGGACGGAGTCGCGGCATTGAAGCGCGCGTCGGGCGGGCTGCCCAACCAACTGCTGCGCGACGTTCAGGCCATCCACCCGAACGTGACCTTCGCCGATTTGCCCAAGGAACTGCAGGATTCGATCGCCGAGACCACCCGGACGGCGTTCACCCAGCTTCTGAAGGAGGGCTATGCGGTCGGTCCGCGCCAGCAGATGCAGCAGTCGCGGCCCATCGACCGGGTTCCGGAGCGGCAGAGGACGGCGGATCGCCGCGGGCCGCCTCGAGGGCCGCGCCCGCCGCGAGGCGATGGTGGGGGCAAGCCGCGCGGCCCCGGGGCAGGGCCGGGCGGTGCGGGCCGCCCGCGCAAGCCCAAGGGCAAGCCGCGTCTGGGTTGAAGTTCGCCACGTGAGCCGCTAAGCGGCGCACCGTCTTAACGGACAGACATATTTGGG
>DATLGK010000056.1:0-10137 GCA_035540475.1 Sphingomicrobium sp. | reverse complement strand
GGGCGGCCCACATATCGAGATTCTGATAGGCGCCGACGAAGCCGGCATCGGTCACGCGCCTGCAGGTGAAGCCTGCATCCTGGATCGCACGCTTGAGCGCGATCGCCAGGTTGAAGGCGTCGAACTTGTGCAATTGCTCCTGTTCGCTCGACCGCACCTTGATGCGCGGCTCGTCGGTCGAGGGCGGCTGGGTTTCCGATCCGCAGGCAGCAAGCGCGGCGAACGGCAGCAGAAGTGCCAGGCTGGTCATGCGTCGCATAAGCGTTTCCTTTCGGATGCTGATTTCAAATGAACGCAGCAGCGCGGAGGAGTTCCTTCATCACAGCGTCCGGATGCGCACCCGCGCGGCGGCCGCCTTCGCGCGGTCGACGGCCTCCTCGGCCGTCTCGCCGCGAGCGAGGGCGACGCCCATGCGCCGGTTGGGGAGGGTCCTCGGCTTGGCGAACAGCCGCAGGTCCACCGACCGGCCCGGCGCGCCCAGGGCGAGCGCTTCGCCGACGCCCTCGAAAGCAAAGCTCTCGCTTTCCTCGGTGGCCAGGATCACCGCCGAGGCCGAGGGACCGGCCAGCTCGATCGAGGGGATCGGAAGCCCGAGGATCGCGCGCAAATGCAGCTCGAACTCGTTCGGGAACTGGGAAACCAGGGTGACCATGCCGGTGTCGTGCGGGCGGGGGCTCAGTTCCGAGAAGATCGCCTGATCGCCGCGGATGAAGAACTCGACGCCGAAGATGCCGTGGCCGCCAAGCGCCTCGACCACCTTTCGCGCCTGGTGCCGCGCCGAATAGAGTGCCCCCTGGCTGAGGCTCGCCGGTTGCCAGCTTTCGCGATAGTCGCCGGCCTCCTGGCGATGCCCGATGGGAGCGCAGAACATGACTCCGTCGCGGGTCGCGACGGTCAGCAGCGTGATCTCGCTGTCGAACTCGACGAACTCCTCGACGATCACCCGCGGCCGGTCGCCGCGCATGTTGGCGACCGCATAGTCCCACGCCTTGCCGACCTCCTCCGCCTCGGCCGCGGTGCTCTGACCCTTGCCCGAGCTCGACATCACCGGCTTGACCACGCACGGGAGGCCAACCTCGGCGGCGGCAGCAATCGCCTCCTCGCGGCTCTCGGCGAAGCGATATTTGGAGGTGACGAGGCCGAGCTCGCGCGCGGCGAACTCGCGGATCCCGTCGCGGTTCATGGTCAGCTGCACCGCTTTGGCCGAAGGTGCGACGCGCCAGCCTTCCTTCTCAAGCGCGGCGAGCGTGGCCGTGTCGATCGCCTCGATCTCTGGCACGATCACGTCGGGCTTGTGCGCCTCGACCGCGGCGCGGAGCGCATTGCCGTCGAGCATGGGGATGACCTCGAACCCGTCGGCGACCTGCATCGCCGGCGCAAATTCATAGCGGTCGCAGGCAATCACGCGGCACCCGAGCCGCTTGGCGGCGATGGCGAATTCGCGGCCCAGCTCGCCGGAGCCGAGCAGCATCAAGGTAGCGGTGTACATGGCGCCGGCGATAGCCGCCGCCTTTCTCCTCGGCTAGAGGAGCGGGGAGGGGAGAAGCGCCGATGCGTTCACTGCTGATGTTGACTGCCGCCGTGCTGCTGACGGGCGCGGCGCCGCCCAAGAAATTGCTGACGCCGAATGATGTCGTCGCCGCGGCGCCGGCAAGCGCGTGGCGGACGATCCCCGCCGAAGATCTGCTGGTTCTGGATCTCGCCGACGGCGGCCGGGTGGTGATCCAGCTCGCGCCTTCCTTTGCGCCGGTGCACGTCGCCAACATCCGCGCGCTGGCCCGAGCCAACTACTGGAGCGGCGCGGCAATCTACCGGGTCCAGGACAATTATGTCGCGCAGTGGGGACTGAACGAGAGCGACAAGCCGTGGCCGGCGGGAGTCACGCCCAAGCCCCCGGCCGAATATACGCGCGCCTTGAAGGGCCTCACCATCAGGCCGCTCGGGTTCGCCGACCCCTATGCCCCGGCCGCTGGCTTCGTGGGGGGTTGGCCGGTCGCTTATTCGCCCAAGGCCGGCTGGGCGAACCTTGCCCATTGCTATGCGAGCGTCGGCGTCGGGCGCGGCCTTTCGCCGGACACGGGCACCGGCGGCGAGCTCTACGCGGTGATCGGCCATGCGCCGCGCCATCTCGACCGCAATATCGCTGTGGTCGGCCGAGTGATCGACGGCATCGCCGCCTTGAGCGCGCTTCCGCGCGGGACCGAGGCGCTCGGCTTCTACAAGGAGAAGGCACAGCACGTGCCGATCGCCAGCATCCGCGTGGCCAGCGAGATCGCCGCGGCCGAACGTCCGGCTTATGAGTATCTCGACACCGGGAGCGCGAGCTTCGCGCAATATCTGCGGGTTCGCGCAAACCGCCGCGACGATTTCTACATCCGCCCGGCCGGCGGCGTCGACCTGTGCAACGTCAACGTGCCGGTGCGCAAGAAGGGCTGAGCTTCAGGCCGCCCAGCTGTGGGCGTCGCGGTTCTTGTGCTGGATGATGACCGGGCCGTTGTGCGAGCGCATGCTCGCTTCGGCGAGCGGCAGCGCGGTCGCGCAGAACGCACATTCGGCGGAGACTCGCCCGATCAGCCAGTGCGTGCGGCCGCATCCGGGGCAGTGGTTGACCTCATGCTCGCGATAGACGGCATGATAGCCGCGCTCATAGGGTTTCCACTCGGCGGCGGAAGAGATCGGCATTGCTGACCTTCCTTTCGGCCGCCCCAACGAGCAGGGTCCGCATGCGGTTTCCGCGCGGGAAGGCTGTTTAACGCCGTGTCCGAGACGCGTTCACGACGAGGCGAGGCGTCCGGCCGGTCAGCCGCGATCGCTATGAGCGGCCAAATCCTCGAGCGAGATGGGCTCGGCGAACTCGGCCCCGATCTTGTCGCCGGCGGTCCACTTGACCACGGCGTTCGCGCGATCGCGCCCGGGAAGCATCAGCCAGACGCGCGCGCCGACCTCGAACCGGCCTTCGGCGACGGCCATGAAGCCGCGCTCGGAAATGTTGAGAACGCGCGCCTCGACCCCGCTTGCGCCGAGCTCACGCATCTTCGCGTCGAGCGCGACTGGAAGCCGCGGGTAGCGCCGCCGCTCGTCACTCTCGTCTTCGGCGATGCGCGCCTTGATCGTCACGAAACTCATCTCCAACGCCCGCTACTCCAGCGGGGGCGTGAACGACAGGCCGATCCGCCCGTCCTTTACCCACCTCACCTGTGCCGAGACGAGGCCCCGGTCAAGCAGCTGAAGCGGCAGGCGCTCGCCGATGTTGGGCACGAGCGGGAAAATGACCATGGCGCCCGAAGCCGAAACGTTGACCAGCCGCACGACATGCTTGCGGCCGCGGAACTCGAGCACCGCGGTACTGGACTCGGCGGGAATGCGCGGCTCAACGCGCTCGTCGATCTTGCGCTGCTCGCCGCGCGGGATCATCGCTCCGCTCAGAAAAAAACTCGACGCCACCTGCATGCCCTCCACAAGGCCAACTCCAGTCTAGCCAGCCGTGCTTAAGGATTGGTTTGCGATAAATTGCGCGCGCTGTGGCCCCGACACGACTGGCGGGGCTGGGCCAAGCCATGTAAGGAAGCTTTGGGTGCGGGGGTTATCGTTTGAAATGAGCAAGTTGAAGATGGTTAGCAAGCGGCGGCCGGTGCCGTTTCTGCTGTTCACCGCGGCGGCCGCGACCGCGCTGTCGCCGTCCGTTGCGCAAGTGCGTCCTGGCGCGGGCCCGGCTGCGGGTCCGACCGCCGCGCAGGCCCAGCCCGCGCCGGCCGCGCAGCCGCCTGCGGCTTCGGCCGCGCCTCCCGCGCAGCCGCAGGCCGAGCAGGCCGCGCCGGCTCCGCCGCCGCTGCCGCCGGTCGTCTGGGATCTGGTCAGCGCCGAGGATTTGCTGCGCTACATCCAGCAGGTCGGCGGCGAAGGGCTGAACCCCGCCGACTACGACCCCGCCGGGCTTCAGGCCGCGCTCCAGAGCGGCGACCCGGCGATCGTTTCGGCCGCCGCGACCGAGCGCTTCAACCGGCTCTCGTCGGCGCTTGCGCTGGGCCATGTGAAGCGGTCGGCGCGGATCGACTGGTTCATGCCCGACCCCGACCTCGACGCCGCGAAGCAGGATGCGCTGCTGCGGAGCGCGCTTGCCGCGCGCGACGTGACCGGCGCGCTCAACGGCTTGCTGCCGACTCACCCGCAATATGCGGCGCTCAAGACCGCGCTCGAAGCGACGCCGGCGGTGGACAAGGCGCGCCGCGACAAGATCCGGCTCAACCTCGATCGCTGGCGCTGGTTGCCGCGCGACCTTGGCTCCAGATATATCATCGTCAACGTCCCGGGCTTCCATGCGACGCTGGTCGAAAATGGCGTCAACCGCTGGAAGCAGAGGGCGATCGCGGGCTCGGTCAAGACGCCGACGCCGCAGCTTTCCGCGCTGGCGACGGGAGTGGTCCTCAACCCGTGGTGGGAAGTGCCGCCGAGCATCGCCAAGGAAGTGGCGGGCAAGGCCGGCTATGTCGCGGTCAAGGGCGCGGACGGGAAGGTCCAGCGCTGGCGCCAGCCGCCGGGCCCGAACAATGCGCTCGGCCAGATGAAGTTCGTGATGTACAATCCGCACAACATCTATTTGCACGACACCAATGCGCGCAGCCGCTTCAACAGCCAAATTCGCGCGCTTAGCCACGGCTGCATCCGCACCCAGCACATCCACGACCTCGCCGCCGAGCTTGGCAGCGACAACGGCGGCGAATGGAACCGCGAACGGATCGACCGCGCGCTTGCCACCGGCAAGACGATCGAAGCCAAGTTCGTGAAGCCGGTGCCGGTCTACATCGTCTATTTCAGCCAGGCGGCGTTGGTCGACGGCCGGATCGTCGACTATAAGGATCTCTACGCCCGCGACGCCAAGGCGATGGCTGCGCTCAACATGGCGGACGGCGGGGCGAGCCTCAGCAAGGCGAAGACGCAGGTAGCCAGCAAATAAGAAAGGCCCCGGCGCCGAGCCGGGGCCTTTTTGGCCTGAGGTGCAGGCGGCTCTGTGCGCCGCCGGCGTTACGCGAGCTTGTCCGCGTAGATCATTCGGCCGCCGGCTAGCTTGCGCATTACCGGCCATTGGTCGGCGCGGCTGAAGGCGAAGCAGCCCTGGCTGCGGCCGAGCTTGCCGTGCGCGGCAAGCACGCCGGGCTCGGCGTACCAGGCATTGTGAATCACGATCGCGCGCGGTTCGGCATTGTAGTTCGACCAGTCGTGGCCGTGGGTCTTCATCGAGAGCCCGTACTTGCCGTGATAATAATCGCCGGTCGTGTAGGTCCCGTTCGACGTCGCGTAGGAGCCGAACTCGTTGGAGAAGCGGTCGAGGAACCCGTTGTGGTTGCGGTCCGAACCGTGGCCATGGGCGACACGGAAGCTTTCGACCTCGCCGCTGCGCAGGTCGACGACGTGGAAGCGCCGCTCGCTCGAAGGAAGCGAGAAGTCGACGACGCCGATCCAGTCGCGTGCGCGGATGCGGTGCTGGTCGAGCGCGGCCTTGGCCTTGGCGAACAGCAGCGGATTGATGCCGCCAGGAGCGGTCAAAGGCTGCGGCTGGACCACGGCCGGAGGCAGCGGGCTCACCGGTTGAGGCGCCGGAACCAGCGACGGAAGCACGCTCGAAGAAGCGGCAGAGGATATGATCGCGCCCGCCGCGCCACAGGCGCCAAGCCGCAACATTTCCCTCCGATTGAACGTCATTCTTGCCTCCCAGCTCGAACGGAGGGTTTATCATTCAAAGGGTTAATCGCCGATAACCCTGGCGTGCAGGTTGCGCGTTACATCGTGGGAGGCCAACGGTTCGTCGCACCGATACGCGCGTGCAGGCCGCGACAGCGCATTTCCTGGCAGCCCGGCGCTGTGACCCGGCGTGGGGCGAGTTCCCCTTGCAACGCCGCCGACTTCCGTTATAGGGGCGCGGTTCGCGACGATCCGGCCGCCGCCTGTGGGCTAGCCCACTGAGATAAGGCGCAGATCGTCGCCATTTTTATTGATGTCACTCGTGTTGAAGGTGCCGCAATGGCTGTCCCTAAGAGAAAAACCTCGCCGTCCAAGCGGAACATGCGCCGCAGCCACCACGCGCTGACGCCGAAGACGTTCCAGGAATGCCCCAATTGCGGCGAGCTCAAGCTGCCGCACAATCTGTGCGCGGCATGCGGCCATTATAATGGCCGCGAAATCGTCCCGACCGAGGCCTAAGCTTTAGCTGGCCCGCATGGACGGGGGCCCGCGCATCGCGATCGACGCTATGGGGGGCGACAGCGGCCCTTCGGCGATGATTGCCGGCGCTTCGCGCGCCCTTCGCAGAGATCCCTCGCTGCGCTTCACCTTCTATGGTGACGAGCAGCACGTCGCCGACGAGTTGGAGCGGCACAAGAATCTGCGCGGCGCCGGGACGATCGTCCATGCCGCGGAGGCCATCGGCCCGAGCGAGAAGCCGAGCCAGGCGATCCGCCGCGCCCGAACGACCTCGATGGGCCTTGCCATCAACGCGGTGAAGGAAGGCAGGGCCGACGCCGCTTTGTCGGGCGGCAACACCGGCGCGCTGATGGCCATGTCGAAGCTGGCGCTGAGGACCATGCCCGGAATCGACCGGCCGGCGCTCGCCGCGCTTCTGCCGACGCTCGGTGAAACCGACGTGATCATGCTCGACCTCGGCGCCAATACCGAGTGCGACGCGCAGAATTTGGTTCAGTTCGCGGTCATGGGCGCGGCCTATGCCCGCACGGTGCTCGGCCTTTCCAAACCTCGCGTGAAGCTGCTCAACATCGGCACCGAGGAGCTGAAGGGCACGGACGAGCTCAAGGCCGCCGCCGCGCTACTGCGCGAGGCCGATTATCTGCCGCTCAAGTTCGACGGTTTCACCGAGGGCGACCAGCTGTCGCGCGGCGCAGTCGACGTGGTCGTCACCGACGGCTTTTCCGGCAACATCGCCTTGAAGACGGCGGAAGGCACCGCCCGCTTCGTCACCGACCTTTTGCGCCGGGCGTTCAAGAGCTCGCTGCGCTCCAAGGCCGGCTTCGCTCTGTCACGCCCCGCGCTCAACCTGCTCAAGGTCCATCTCGACCCCAACAACCACAATGGCGCGGTCTTTCTCGGGCTCAATGGGCTGGTCGTCAAAAGCCATGGCAGCGCCAACCCCAAGGGCGTCGCCAATGCGATCCGCGTCGCCGCGACCATGGTCCGCCACGGCATCACCGAGAAGATCGCCGACGACCTCGACGATTTCCGCGCCCACGCCTTCGCCAACGGGAACGGGCAATGAAACGCTCGGTCATAGCCGGCGTCGGCAGCGCGCTGCCCAAACGCCAGGTCACCAACGCGGAGCTGGCGAGCCAGGTCGACACGTCCGACGAATGGATCGTCGAGCGGACCGGGATCCGCAACCGTTATATTGCCGCCGACGACGAGACGACTGCCAGCCTGGCGACCGAGGCGGCGCGCCGCGCGCTCGACCATGCCGGGCTCAGCGCTGGCGATATCGACCTCATCGTGCTTGCCACCGCGACGCCTGACCAGACCTTCCCCTCATCCGCGACCAAGGTCCAGGCAGCGCTCGGGATCGACGATTGCATCGCCTTCGACGTGCACGCGGTTTGCACCGGCTTTCTTTATGCCCTGTCGGTCGCGGATTCGATGCTCCGCTCGGGCAATGCGTCCAAGGCCTTGGTGATTGGCTCCGAAACCTTCAGCCGCATCCTCGACTGGGAGGACCGCGCGACCTGCGTTCTGTTCGGCGATGGCGCGGGCGCGCTGGTGCTGTCGGCGGACGAGGGCGAAAGCGGAATCCTCTCGACCCGGCTGCATGCCGATGGGCGCCACAATGATCTGCTGTTCGTCGATGGCGGGCCTTCCACCACCGGCACCGTCGGCAAGCTGAGGATGAAGGGCCGCGAAGTCTTCCGTCACGCCGTGGTCAACCTCGCCGGCGTGCTGAACGAAGTGCTCGAAGACGCCGGCCTTAGCGCCGCCGACGTCGACTGGGTCGTGCCGCACCAGGCGAATGCCCGGATTCTCGATGCGACGGCCAAGAAACTCGGCCTTCCGCCCGAAAAAATCGTGGTCACCGTCGACCAGCATGCGAACACGTCCGCGGCCTCGGTTCCGCTTGCGTTCGACGCCGCGGTGAGGGACGGGCGCATCAAACGCGGCGACCTCGTCGTGCTGGAAGCGATGGGCGGTGGATTTACTTGGGGCGCTGCGGCGCTCCGCTATTGAAAAATTTGGGATATCCGGCCAAAAGTCGAATTGCCGACGGGACGGGATTCCGTTACGCAACTGTAATCTTAGACGGCGGGGGCAAGCCGTTCGAGGCGGGGAGATGAACATGGCCGATCTCGGTATCGCGCGGCTCAGCAACAGCGCGGATTCGGGCACGACTTTGACTCGTGCCGATCTTGCGGACGTCGTCCATCGCAAGCTCGGGCTGTCGCGTGCGGAGTCGGCAAGCGTCGTCGAGCGCGTCCTGCATCACATGTGCCACGCGCTCGCCGAAGGCCAGAATGTGAAGATTTCCGGATTCGGCACCTTCATCCTGCGCGACAAGGGCCAGCGCATCGGCCGCAATCCCAAGACCGGCGTCGAGGTGCCGATTGCCCCACGCCGCGTGATGACCTTCCGCGCCAGCCAGATCATGCGCGACCGGATCGCCAAGGGCTGAACGCCCAGTGGCGACCGGAGCGAAGGATCCCGGCGCACTTTTGACGATCGGTGAATTGTCGCAGGAGCTTGGGGTCGCCCAGCACATCCTGCGCTATTGGGAAACCAAATTCCCGCAGCTGAGGCCGATGCAGCGCGCGGGTAACCGCCGCTATTATCGCCCGTCCGACGTGGAGCTTGCGCGGCGCATCCACCGGCTGCTGACCCACGAAGGCTATACGGTGCGCGGCGTCCAGAAGCTGCTGCGCGAAAAAGCTGCGGACGATGGCCACGTGCAGCACGCGCCCGAACCGGCTGCTGCACCACCTGGGCCCGCTTGGTCCGATCAGGAGGAGCCGAGCGGAGTCGACGTGTTCCGGCTGATCGCCTTGCGCAACCGCCTCGCCGAGGCGCTGGAGCGCTAGCTCACCAATTCGTGCGGCCGCACCGGCGTCGCCAGCCGTTCCTCGACTCGCGCGATCGCCACATCGAGCGGCACGCGGCGAACCGCGACCCCTGGCGGGAAGGCGGTAAGCAGGCGCGACGGAAATGCCGCGGAAAGCACGACGAACAGGCCGCAGTCTCCCTGGCGGCGAATCAGCCGCCCGAAGGCCTGCGCCAGCCGCGCGCGAACCACGCGGTCGTCATAGCGGCTTCCGCCGCCCGCCATGCGCCGCGCGGCGTGGAGCACCGTCGGACGCGGCCAGGGTACGCGTTCCATCACCACCAGCCTGAGCGATTCGCCCGGCACGTCGACCCCGTCGCGAAGCGCGTCGGTGCCGAGCAGCGAGGCGCGCGGGTCGTCGCGGAAAATGTCGACCAATGTGCCGGCATCGATCGGGTCGACATGCTGGGCGAGCAACGGCAGGCCGGCCCGTGCTAGCCGGTCGGCGATCCGGGCGTGAACCGCGCGCAACCGCTGGATCGCGGTGAACAGGCCGAGCGTGCCGCCTTCCGCCGCCTCGATCAGCCGGGCATAGGCACCCGCCAGAGCCGCCGGGTCATTCTGCCTGACATCGGTGATGATCAGCACTTCGGAAGCCTGGCCATAATCGAACGGGCTTTCGGCCTCAAACCGGCCGGCCGGAAGCGCCAAATGCGCCGCTCCCGTGCGCGCCTCGGCCGAGTCCCAGCCGCCGCCGCCGCGCAGGGTTGCCGATGTCGCCAGCACTCCATCGGCCGGGCCAATCACCGCGGCTGCAAGCGGCTTTGTCGGGTCGAGCCAGCGGCGGTGGATGGCAACGTCGAGCTCGCGGCCCTCGACCCGCTCGACCGCCAGCCAATCGACGAAGTCGGGGTCGGCCTCGCCGCCGATCCGGCCGAGCAGGGCTACCCAGCCCGCCAGTGTCTCGCGCCGCCAGGTGAGGCCGTTGATCGCCCCTTCGACCCGCGCCCGCGCCTGCGCGTCGAGCCAGTCGGGAGCATCCTCGAGCACCGCCTCCAACCGCCGCGCCAGCGCCGCCAGCGGCTTGACCAGACCCTCGAGCGCCTGCATCGCCT
>DATLGK010000055.1:0-6985 GCA_035540475.1 Sphingomicrobium sp. | reverse complement strand
CCGCCGATTTCACCAACAGCGGATCCGCCAATCACGCTCACGATTTGGGATGAAGTCGTGCGATGGCTCGGCACCCCCGCCGCCGGCGACGAGAGTGAGAAGGAAGATCTCGTCCTCGACGATTCCGAACTCGACGACGCTGAGTTCTGGATCGAGTCTGGAGTGACGAGCGGCGCCGACTCAAACGGCTGGCAGCGCGACGACGACTGATAAGGGAACGGGCGATCTTCCGCGGATCAGCTGCCGGGCAGCCGATACGTCAGGACCTAGTCGTAAGAAGCGACACAAAAATTCAGTGGTCGGCCGAAAACGTCACGCGAGTGAATCGCTTGGTCGCTCATCCTGGCGGCGTTCGTGGCTGAAGCGCCAATCCGGCCCCGCCCAGATCCTTTGCATGGACTGCCTCCCCATCGCTTTGCGATGGAGAGTGCGATCGATCAATCGTCGCGGCTGACGCGCTCGAACCGCTCGTGCCGCTCCTGCGCCTCGAGCGTCATGGTCGCGATTGGGCGGGCTTCGAGGCGGGCGAGGCTGATCGGCTCACCAGTCACTTCGCAATAGCCATATTCGCCTTCGTAAAGGCGGCGGATCGCGGCATCGATCTTGGCGATCAGCTTGCGCTGGCGATCACGGGTGCGAAGCTCGATTCCCCAGTCGGTCTCGCTCGACGCGCGGTCGGCAAGATCCGGCTCGCGCAGCGAGTCGACCTGGAGCTGGGCCATGGTCGCCCGCGATTCCTCGATGATCGATTCTTTCCACGCCTTGAGCTTGCGCAGGAAATACGCGCGGTGCTTGCCGCACATGAATTCCTCGCCCTCCGACGGGCGATAGCCCTCGGCGAGAATGATTCTGTCGAAAGGTTCGAAGTCTTTGCCGCCGTAAAGGTCGACTAGAGCGGTCGCCATTGGTCCCTCCCCCGCACAGGTCCGCGAACAAGCGGACGTCCCATACGCCGCCACCTGGCTGCGGCCGGGCCACCGGTGCAGCCGGAGGCAAAATCGGCTGGCTTGCGGGACTCACCCCATCAAGCCGGCCATCCCCAGACGCGCCTATAAATATGCGTCGATGGCTTAACAAGGACTGACAACCTGCTTGTGAAGAAATCGCCAAGCTGTTGCGAATATGGCGCTATTTTCTTCGCGCTTGCAGCATCGCAGCTACCCCGAGCCGCCCGGCGAGCAGAAGAACAGGCAGCGCGGTTGCAGCATTTTCGCCCGTCGCCTAGCGGTCGGGCATGCGCATCTTGCTGACCAACGACGACGGGGTGAACGCACGCGGCCTGAACTTATTGGAGACGGTCGCGCGCGAGTTCAGCGATGATGTATGGATCGTCGCCCCGAGCGACGAGCAATCGGGCGCTGGCCACTCACTCACGCTGACGACTCCGGTGCGCCTTCGGCGCCACGGCGAGCGCCGCTTCTCGGTCACCGGAACACCGACCGACGCGGTGATGCTCGCGCTTGCCCATATCATGAAGGATTCGCCGCCCGACGTGATCCTCTCGGGGATCAACCGCGGCGCGAACCTGGCCGAGGACGTCACCTATTCCGGTACCGTCTCGGCGGCGATGGAAGGCGCGCTTGCGGGCGTACCGTCAATCGCACTCAGCCAGGCCTATTCGCGCGAGGGGATGGGCGACACCGTGCCCTTCGCCGCGGCCGAAGCCTGGGCCGACCGCGTGCTCGGCCCTCTGCTGCGCTTCAAGATGGAGCCGCGCACCCTCATCAACGTCAATTTCCCGGCGATGACTCCGGTCCAGGTCAAGGGAATCCGCGTCTGCCGCCAGGGTCTGCGCGACTATGGCCGGCTGCGCATCGTCGAGCGGACCGACCCGCGGGGATATGATTATTACTGGTTCGGGCTTGGGCCGGTGGTCGAAACGCCCGGACACTCGACCGACCTTGAAGCGATCGCCGACGGCTATGTGTCCGTGACGCCGCTGCACCTCGACCTCACGCACGATTCCTCGCTGGCAGCGCTCACAAACGAGTTCGCGGCCGCGCCGGACTGACGCGACCGCGAAAAAGGTCGAGTTAGGTTTGCTTAGTTGCCGCGTTCGCCGCGCTGGCTGCGCGTCGGTCCCTGGTTGGTCGCTTGCGCGAGCCAGGTCTGCATCGTGCCGCACGAGCTGGTCAGGTTCCGCGCCTGCTGCGCCTGGAACGGATTGTTGTAGGGCACGCACTCGGTGGCGCCGCTCGCGCTGAGGCACAGCTGGCCGTTGGCTGCCTGCCAGCTCGCCGGGACAACGTTGCCGCCCGGAGTCGAGATCGACGCCGAGCCGCCTGGATTGAGGACCAGCGTGTTGGTGGTGCCATTGGTGGTCACCTGAATCGGCTGACCGACGATTTCCGAGCCGGGCGTCCAGCCTGCCTGCGCCAAAGCTACCCCAGGCAATGCGGCGGTCGAAAGTCCGAGGGCAAGTCGTGTAACAAACCGCATCGTCATCACACCATTCCCTTCCAAATCAACAGTTGCCGATCAGGCAGGACTGTTGGGTTCGTTGTTGCCGCGCAGCGCGAAATAGAGGCCAATGCCCGCGGCAAGGGCGAGAAGGCCGAGCACCAACGGGCTAATCCCGAGGCCAACGCCCGGAGCCTCGATCGGCGGAACCGGAATCGGCTGCGGCGGCGCGCTCTGGGCGACCGGCGGCGGAAGGTCGAGCTGCGGAAGCACACAGTTGGCGGGCTGTGCCGCAGCGGCAGCGGCGGCAGCGGCAGCACCGCACAGCGTCGCTGCGGGAGCGCCGGCGCTCATGACCGAGAGGACGGCCCAAGGATCATATTGCGGAACCGGAGCACGGCTCGCCGCCGCCGTAGCAGCGGTCGAGCTGAACATCAGCGAACCTGCAACGAAGACGCCTACAAAGCCTTTCAATCGGCCAGCCATTATGTCCCTCCAGGCGCAATTCGGGACATTCATGCCCCAACGAAGTGGCCAACTCTTAGTCCAAACTAAAGTTGCATTCCACCGTTTCGGTTCAAGAATCTATATCCGGTGTTAATATCGCTTAAAATGCGAGACGATTCCGAAGGTTAAGCTGCTTCTACGGCAATCGAACTGTGGCTTCGCCGCCACGCCTCGAACATCAGAATCGACCAGATCGAGAAAGTTGCGTCGCGCGTGCCGGCGAGATGGTTCCGCCACACCCGCTCAACGGCAGCCGCGTCGAACCAGCCGTCGTGGCGCATCCGACGCGTATCGAGAAGGTCTTCCGCCCAGCCCCTAAGCGGACCCTTGATCCATTCGCCGACGGGGATCCCGAAGCCGCTCTTGGGCCGTTCGAGCAGCTCGCGCGGCGCTTCGCGGTAGAGCAGATCGCGAAGTACATGCTTGCCGCTCCCACCGCGGATTTTCATCCCGACCGGGATGCGGGCAGCGACCGCGGCGACGCGGTGATCGAGGAATGGAACGCGCGTTTCTAGGCTGACCCCCATCGCCGCGCGGTCGACCTTGCACAGGATGTCGTCGGGCAAATAGCTGACCGCGTCGCAATACATCATGCGCAGCGCGTCCGGCGCTCCGCTCGTCAGCGAAAGGTCGAACGGACAGAGGCTGTCCGCGGACTCGCCGCCAAGCACCGGGGAGCCCTCGCCTGCCCACGGATCGAGGAACGTCGCGAAGACCTCCTCGATGCTGCGCGCGCCGGCCACGGTACGCATCGACTTGCGCACCTTTGCTCCGAAGAAAGGTGGAAGCTGCCGCCGCCAGAGCAGAGTGCCGACCCGGTCCCAAAGCGCCGGCGGGAGCTGACCGAGCGCCGCCCCGGCGGCCGCGCGCAGCGGCCGCGGCAATCGCCGCACCGAGCTCCACAGCCGGGCAGTGCCGAAATAGCGGTTGTACCCGCCGAACAATTCGTCGCCGCCGTCACCGGACAGTGCGACGGTCACCTGTTCGCGGGCGAAGGCGCTGACCAGGAAGGTCGGGATTTGCGAAGGATCGGCGAAAGGCTCGTCGTAAAGCGCCGGCAGCCGCGGGATCACATCGCGGGTCTCGCTGGCGGTGACGATGCGCTCGTGATGCTCGGTCCTGAAATGGGCGGCGACGGCGCGCGCGTCGTCCGCCTCGTTATAGGCCTGTTCGTGAAAGCCGATGGTGAAGGTGCGAACCGGCCGGGTCGAATATTTCTGGTAAAGCGCGACGACGGTTGAGGAATCGATCCCGCCCGACAGGAAGGCGCCGACAGGGACGTCGGCAACCGCCTGCCCTTGCACGGCCGCGGCAAGCGCCGCTTCCAACTCTGCGAGCGCGGCCTCCCGATCGTCGATCGGGTCCGCGATCCCGGCCTCCACGACCTCGCGATAGCTCCAGTAAGGCAGGTAGCGCAGCCCGTCGCGCTCGGTGCCGCGCGGCGGCGGCGCCGACAATGGACTGCGCGCGGCGGTCTCGGAAAGCTCGAGGACGCAGCCGGGCTCCAGCTTGAACAGGCCGCGATAAATGGAAAGCGGCGCTGGGACGTAGGAACGGCCGACCAGCAGGCGCAGCGCGCGGCGGTCGATCTCCGCGTCGAAACGGGGATGGCAGCGGATCGCCTTCAGCTCGGATGCGAAGACCAGGTCGCGGCCGATCCAGCCATAGTATAGCGGCTTTTCGCCGAAGCGGTCGCGCACCAGGCTCAGCGTGCGCTGCTTCCGGTCCCACAGCGCGAAGGCGAACATGCCGACACAGCGATCGAGGGTCGGACGCAGTCCCCAGGCCGAGACCGCCTCGAGAAAGGTCTCGGTATCCGAATGGCCGCGCCAACCGCCGGGCGGGACGCAGCCCGCGGCTTCCAATTCGGCGCGGATCTCGGCGTGATTGTAGATCTCGCCGTTGAAAGTGAGGATGAAGCGGCGGCTCGCGGAATGCATCGGCTGATGCCCGGCGGGAGAGAGGTCGAGGATCGACAGGCGGCGGTGCACCAGCGCGACTCCCGCATCCGGGTCGCGCCACAGCCCCTCGTCGTCGGGGCCGCGGTGGGCGAGGCTCGCCGCCACGCGCCGGACGAACCGCTCGTCGCTGGCGCCCGCGCCGATGATCCCTGCGATTCCGCACATGACCTGCCGGCAATACGCCGCTTGCCCGCGAAGTCCAAAAGCGGGCGCAGCGTCGCGGCGACCGGTTGCGGCGCACGGCCGCTCCGCTAAGACAGGGCCTGCTGGTCAGCGGGGAACAAGCGAAAAATCATGCGTGAACGGGTCCTCATCACCGGCGGCACCGGGTTTCTCGGCAAGCATCTCGCGCTGGCGATGAAAGACAGCCACGAGGTCGTCCTGGCCGGGCGCAACAACAAGCAGAACATGCTCGCCGCCGAGCGCACCGGCTGCCCGGTGATCCCGCTCGACGTGACCCGGATGGAGGCGGTGCGCGACACGATGATCGAGGCGAAGCCGACGATCGTCATCCACGCGGCCGCGACCAAATATGTCGATGTCGCCGAAATGCAGCCGCTCGAATGCACCGACGTCAACGTGCTCGGCTCGCAGAATGTGGCGCGCGCCTGCATGGAGTTCGGGGTTCGCACGCTAGTCGGCATATCGACCGACAAGGCGGCGCCGCCGGTCCGCAATACCTATGCGCTGACCAAAGCGCTGATGGAGCGGATCTACTGCGGTTTGAACGGCAAGTCGGACACGCGCTTCGTCTGCGTGCGCTTCGGCAACCTTGCTTGGTCGACCGGTTCGGTATTGCCGGTGTGGAAGCGCATGCTCGACCAGTCCGGAGTGATCGGCACGACCGGCCCCGAGATGCGGCGCTTCTTCATCAAGGTCGAAGAGGCGGTGAAGCTGATCCTTACCGCCGTCGAGCATATCGACGAGCTTCAGGGGACAGTCGTCACCCGGGCGATGAAGGCGGTGCAGATCGGCGACCTGCTCGAACTGTTCGTGCGCCAGAGCGGCGGCCGCTGGGAGAAGATCGAGGGCCGGCCGGGCGAGCGCGAGGACGAATATCTCGTCGGCGAAATGGAGCTGCCCTACACCCGCAAGCACATGTTCGACGGCATCCCCCACTATGCGATCTCGTTCAACGACCGCGTTGCGGACATCATCACGGACCCGCTGTCCTCGGCGACGGTCGAACGGCTGAGCGAAGCGGAAATGCAATCGATCCTCGACGTCGCCCCGCCCGACGACGAGCTGTGGTAAGACGAGCGCGGTGAAAGAGCGCATCCGCCACACCGTGATCCTGGCGGCGGGCCGCGGGCAGCGGCTGATGCCGGCGACCAATTATCTGCCCAAGGCGATGCTGCCCTTCCTCCAGTCGACGCTGGTCGCGACCGGGATCGACAAGATCCGGCCGCATATCGACAACATCCACGTCACCGTCGGCTACAAGGGCGCGATGCTCGCCTCGCACCTGATCGAGCACGACGTGACCTCGATCCACAATACGGACGGCAAGACCAACAGCTGGTGGATCCACAACACTTTGCTGCGCTGCATCGACGAGCCGGTGTTCGTGCTGACCTGCGACAATGTCACCGACATCGATTTCGCGGAGCTTGCCGCCGATTATTTCGGCCTTGGCGCGCCGCCCTGCCTGCTCGTCCCGGTGGAACCGGTCGCAGGGCTCGACGGCGATTACATCTTCCACGACGGTCCGGTGGTGACCAAGCTCAGCCGGAGCGAACAGGCGCCGACCTATGCGTCGGGAATCCAGGTGCTCAACCCGGCGCGGGTCGCTGCTATGACCAGCGGCGACGGCGATTTCGGCGACATCTGGCGCGAGCTGATCGCGCAGCGGCAGCTTTACGTGTCGCGGGTGAAGCCCGAGAAATGGTATAGCGTCGACACACTCGAACATCTCGAGCTGTGCGCGCAGCTGATGGGTTCGCCGGCCCAGTGACGCCCACCGTCTCCGTCATCCTCAATTGCTATAACCACGAGCCTTATGTGGCCGAGGCGTTGGAAAGCGTGCTCGGCCAGACGTACCGCGACTTCGAGCTGATCCTGATCGACAATGGCTCGACCGACGGCACGCGGGCAATCCTCGAGCGCTATGACGACCC
>DATLGK010000054.1:0-18745 GCA_035540475.1 Sphingomicrobium sp. | reverse complement strand
CCGCGCTGCGCGCCGGCTGGACCCCGGACAGCATGATCGACGACACGCCGATCGCGATCGGCGTGTCGTCGATCATGCTGTCCGGGGTCCAGCCGGCGCGCAGCGCGGCGAGATAAACGAACAGCTTGAACGCCGAGCCGGGCTGACGGCGCGCCTGGGTCACCCGGTTGAAAGCGGAGTCGGCGTAGTTGCGGCCGCCCACCATCGCGACGACGCGGCCGTCGGGCCGCATCGCGACCAGCGCCGCCTGCGCCGACGAAGGGGCACGCGAGACGGCGCGGACGGCAAGGCGCTGCAAGCGGCTGTCGAGTGTCGTTTCGACCCTGACCTGGCCGAACTCGGATTCGAACGCCTCGTGCGCGAAGGGCGCGACCCAGTCGGCGAAATAGGTGCCGGTCGGGAGCTTGGCGCGGCGCGGCACGGGCCGGGCCGGGCGAGCCTGCTGCGCGCGCGCGGGCGAAATGACACCGGTGTCGGACATCGCTCCAAGCACGATTCGGCTGCGCTTTTGCGCCGGGCCGAGATGCTGGGTCGGAGCAAGCCGCGACGGGGCCTGGACCATCCCCGCGAGCATTGCCGATTGCGCGAGCGTCAGCCGCTCGGGGTCGCGGTCGAAATAATGCCGGGCAGCCGCGCGAAGGCCATAAACGCCGTCACCGAAATAGATGCTCGACAAATAGCGCGACAGGATTTCGTCCTTGGTCAGCCAGGCTTCGAGCCAGAAGGCGATGATCACTTCCTGACCCTTGCGCTTCCAGGTGCGGTCGCCGGACAGGAAGCTGGTCTTGGCTAGCTGCTGGGTGATTGTGCTTCCGCCCTGCCGCACCCCGCCGCCGCGCAAATTGGCGAGGAACGCGCGGCCAATCCCGCGCGGGTCGATGCCCCAGTGGCGATAGAAGCGGCGGTCCTCGATCGCCACGAAGGCGGCCGGGGTCAATGGATCGAGCTTGGCGACGTCGACAGGCGCCTCCTTGATCGCGCCCCGCCGCGCGATCGGCCGTCCGTCCGCCGAGACCAGCAGCAGCGCCGGATCGTCGAGCGGCTCGAGCGCGCGTGACAACGGCGCGGTGACGACCAGCCAGGCAAGCGTCAGCAGCAACAAGCCGGAAACCGCATAAAGAACGATCGGCCAGCGCCGGCGGCGGGGCGTCTCCTCGGCCCCCGGCGCTGCCGGATCGCCCTCGCCGGCCGCAGGAGGAGGCGGCGGCGGCGCAAACGGGTCAGGCAGCTCTTCGACCGGAATTCCGCGCCGGGTCCAGATTGTGTCCTGATCCGCCAATGTGCCGACCTGCCTTGCGGAGTTGCCGAACTGCTTTAGTCCAATAAAACAGCTGGAGCGAATAGGCCAGATGCTTGCTGAACCGGCCGTTGCAGGTAAAGCGATCGGCGATGCGGCGCTTTTCCGCACTGCTGTTCCTTGCTGTCGCGGCCTTGCCGGTGGGGGCGTGCGACCCGAAAACCCAGGGCGAACCGCGAGTCATCGTCATCGGCGGCGAGCCGCAGTTGCGGGACCCCGCGCTGGGGCCACTGTCTCCGCCGCAGGCCGTGCTGACACAAAGCGTCGCCCAGGGTCTCGTCCGGTTCGATGCCGCCGGCAACGTGGTTGCCGGCCTCGCCGAGCGCTGGAACGTCAGCGACGACGGCATGAGCTACATCTTCCGGCTCGCACCCGTGCAATGGGCCGACGGCCGCAAGCTCACCGCCGAACAGGTCGCGCGCCTGCTCAAACGGGCGATCGCGCCGCGCGCGCGCGATCCTTTCCGCGACGCCCTGGGCGCGATCGAGGACGTGGTCGCGATGACCGAACGCGTGATCGAAATCCGCCTGACCGCGCCGCGCCCCAATTTGCTGACGCTGCTCGCCCAGCCCGAGCTCGCCATCGTTCGCGACAAGGTCGGGACGGGCCCGTTCACGATCGCCGCGCTGGACTCCGCGACCGGCGAATTCCGGCTGGTCCGTGACGTTACTCCACCGGGCGAGGAAGAGAGCGCGACCGACACCGTGCTACTCTCCGCGGCGCCGGCAGCCGACGCGGTCAGCCGGTTTGCCGCCGGGAAAGCCGACCTCGTCCTCGGCGGCCGCTACGCCGACCTTGCCCTTGCCCGTGCGGCCAAGCTGCCGCGCGGAGCACTGCGCTTCGACCCGGCGTCGGGCCTGTTCGGACTGGTCGCCTTGGCCCGCACCGGTCCTTATGCCAGCGCCGAAGGCCGGCGCCTGCTCGCCCAGGCTATCGACCGCGAGCAGCTGGTCACGCTGCTCGGAGTGCCCGGCCTGCTGCCGCGCGCGACCGTGCTCGAACCGGCGCTCGACGGAGTCCCGGCGCCGGTCCCGCCGCCCTGGACCGCGACGCCGTTCGGCGAGCGGCTGCCCGCGCTGCGCGCCGAGGCTGAGCGGATCTTCGCCGGTGCCGACAAGCGCCCGGTTCGAGTCCGGATCGGCGACGGCCCGGGGGCCGATCTCCTGTTCGATCTCCTGTCGCGCAATTGGGGCGCCATGGGCCTGACGATCGAGCGGGTCAGCGCGGGGCCGGCGGATTTCGCGCTGATCGACGAGGTCGCGCCCTCCTCTTCGCCGGCCTGGTTCGTGCGCCGCTTCCGCTGCGCGATCGTGCCGGTGTGCGATCCGCAGGCCGACGAGCTGACCGATGCCGCGCGCAGCGCGCTGGTTCCGGCGGAGCGCTATGCCTTGCTCGCGCAGGCCGCTTCGCGGATCGATGAGGCGCAGCTGTTCATCCCGCTCGCGGCGCCCGTGCGCTGGTCGCTGGTGGGCCCGAGAATCCGCAACTTCGCCGGGAACCGCTATGCGCGTCACACTTTGACCAACCTCGAACTGAAGTTCGGCGACGGAGGCTGAGCGCAATGCCAGGTCAGACCGGCGGACGGCCGCGCATCGCCGGCATCGGCACCGATCCGCACGCGGTGCGCTGCCGGGTCGAGGCGATGGAGAAATTGCTTGAGCGGATGTTCGTCGTTCCGGGCATCAAGCGGCCCGTCGGGCTCGACGTGATCCTCGACTTCATCCCCGGCGTTGGGCCGACTGCGGCCGCGGCGCTGGGCGCCTATCTCGCCTGGGAAGCGCGCAATCTCGGCATGTCCAAATGGCAGATCTGCCGGATGGGCGGCAACATCGGCGTCGACTGGGTGCTCGGACTAATCCCCTTCGTCGGCGCGGTGCCGGATTTCTTCTTCCGCTCGAACACGCGCAACCTGCGCATCATCAAGCGCTACCTCGACAAGCATCACGCCGACACCGCGACGATCGAGGTCAAGGCGCGGCCGGTCAAACCCTAAGCGGCGCGCTGCCCTTCACGAGCCGCGCTGGGGGAGCGGCGGACCCACGTAGCGGCCGTCGATATTCCCGGCCGGCGCATAGTGGCAGACGAGATAGTCGGTCCGCGCGGTTGTCGCGAGCGCGCAGCCGAGACGCTGCGTGGTCGGCCAGATCATCTGGGTGTAATGGCCGACGTCGATCCAGTTGCCGGTGCGGCTGACATTGGGGAAGATGCCGGGCACGAAATAGCGCCGCTCCGACGCCCAGTCGCCGACCATCGTCTCGATGCTGAAAGCGCCGCGCGTTCCCATCCACAGATTCTCGCCGACGCCGCGCCGGGCGCGGCGGTCCGAATGTTCGAAGCGGCTCGTGACCGCCATTTGCTGCGCATAAGCGGCAGCGCTCGTGCCGAGCGCACTGTCCCACACCATCGGCGGTGCACCGACCTGCGCGCGGAAAGCATTGTGGGCGGCAAGCACCCGCGCCGGGAAGGCCGCGGCAAAGCTCTGCGCCTGGGCCGGCGGCGAGCAGAGTGCGAACAGGAGTCCACCGATCACGATCTTCTTGTTCATCGCCGGCTCCTTGTCCTCGCGCCTCAATCCCCGCTGATCCTCGGGTCGATCTCTTCGGGCCGGTCGATGATCGGCGTGCCGACGTCGCCCTGCCCAACCGTGCGGCCGGCCATTTCCAGCATGCGCTCGAGCGGCACCCGGGCGCGCTCCATCACGTCCTGGGAAAGCTCGATGCGCGGCTCGAGGTCGCGCAGGGCGACGTACAGCTTTTCGAGCGTGTTGAGCGCCATGTACGGACACATGTTGCAGTTGCAGTTGCCGTCGCCGCCGGGGACTCCGATGAACCGCTTGTGCGGCGCCGCTTTCTCCATCTGGTGGATGATATGCGGCTCGGTCGCGACCAGGATGGTCTCCGCCGGAGCCGTCAGCGCGTAATCGAGGATCGAGCGCGTCGAGCCGACATGGTCGGCATGGTCGATGATGTGCGGCGGGCATTCGGGGTGCGCCGCGACCGGAGCGCCGGGATGCTCGGCCTTGAGCTTCAGAAGCTCGGTCTCGCTGAACGCCTGGTGGACGATGCACACGCCCGGCCACAGCAGCATGTCCCGTCCGGTCTTGCGCGCAAGATAGCCGCCGAGATGGCGATCGGGGCCGAAGATGATCTTTTGGTCCTTGGGGATCTGGTCGAGGATGACCTGCGCGCTGCTCGACGTGACGATAATGTCGCTCAGGGCTTTCACCGCCGCCGAGCAATTGATGTAGGTCAGCGCGATATGGTCCGGGTGCGCAGCGCGAAACGCGGCGAACTGGTCGGGCGGGCAGCTGTCCTCGAGGCTGCAGCCGGCATCCATGTCGGGCAGGATCACGACCTTGTCGGGTGACAGGATCTTCGCCGTCTCGGCCATGAAGCGCACGCCGCAGAAGGCGATCACGTCGGCATCGGTCTGCGCGGCCTTGCGCGACAAGTCGAGGCTGTCCCCGACGAAGTCGGCGAGGTCCTGAATCTCGGGCTTCTGGTAATAATGGGCAAGGATCACCGCGTTGCGTGTCCGCTTCAGCCGCTCGATCTCGGCGAGCAGGTCGAGCCCTTTCAAACTCTTGCTTTGAACTGTCACTTCTGGCCCTCGGCCGCGCGGCGGCGCTTCGCTTCCTCGATTGCCTGCTCATATGGAGTCGAGAGGTCGAGATAGGAAGGCTCGTCGGTGCCGTCGGTCGGAAAGCGGGCGACGACCTTGACGTCGCGGAAGCCGGCAGCGGCGAGCGGCATGGCGAAGCTGCGCTCGATCGCGGCCCTCGCCGCCTGCCGCGCGAGCCGCATCGGCACGGCGCCTCCGGCCTGCTCGCGCAAATTTTGAACCGCCTTCGCCCGGTTCGCCTGGTCGAGCCGCTCATCGGCGTTGGTCAAAGCGGACAGCACCCCGCCGGCGCCATATTCCTGGGCGCTGGCAAGGTCGACGTCGGGGCCGGCGATCTCGATCTCCGGCAATTGCACGCGCAGCGTCCGGGTCGAGGAATCCCAGGCGAGATCCTTGGGTTCGAGCCTCGCGAGGTCGAGCTCGTAGCGCACGTCACCGGGCAGGATCAGCGTCCGCCGCGCCGTGAAACCGAGCCGGTCGGTGGTCGAGGTCGTGACCGACACATAGCGCGCGGCGAACACGATCAGCCGGTTCTGCGCGCGCATCGATTCGAGGCTCGCGCTGGCAATCGTCTCGGGCTTGGGGCTGCCGAAAAGGCGGTCGGCAAGGCCGGTCGTGACACCCACGACCAGGCCGAGCACCAGCGCGACGATGATCGCCAGGACGGCGAGCGGCTTGGTCAGGCGCCTGTCCATTGCTCTCCCACACGCTCAACGAGGCCGCGCCGCTCTAGGTCCAGCAAATGGGACAAAACCGACGCACCGGCAGCGGCGACCAGCCGCGGATCGAGGCCCGGATAGGCCCTCGACACGATCTCCGGGATTGGCCGCGGCTTCTCGCGCACCAGCTCGAGTATTTGGCGCTCGCGCTGCATCCGGTGGCCGACCAGGTGGCGGACATATTGCTGCGGGTTGGTCACCGCGGGCCCGTGCGCCGGATAATAGATACGGTCGTCGCGCTGCCGCAGCTTGTCGAGGCTGGCCATATACTGGGCCATGTCGCCGTCCGGCGGGACGACCACGGTGGTCGACCAGCCCATCACATGATCGCCGGTCAGCAGCGCATCGCCAAAAGCAAAGCAGAGGTGGTTGCTGGTGTGGCCGGGCGTCGCCACGGCCGTGACGGGAGTGTCGCCGACCAGGACCTCCCCGCCGTCTTCGAGCACCCGGTCGGGCGCATAATCGGGGTCGAAGCCGGCCTCGAGCCCCGTGCCTTCCATCGCCAGAGGCGCGCAGCCGACGACCGGCGCTCCGGTCAGCTCGGCCAGCGGCCGCGCCGCCGGGCTATGGTCGCGGTGGGTATGGGTGCAGAGGATGGCGGCAACCGGACGGCCCCCGATCGCTTCAACCAGCGCCTCGATATGGGCCGGCTGATTGGGACCCGGATCGATCACCGCGACTTGCTCGCGGCCGAGCAGATAGGTCTGGGTCCCGTAATAAGTGAAAGCCGACGGGTTGCGCGCGAGCACCCGCGCAATGTCGGCTTCGAGCTGCTCGACCTTTCCGTACGGGGCGTCCACGCGTGCGGCTGTGCCAGAGCGGACCGATGCTTGCAAAAAGCTCAGCAGCGGAGGTCGAACTCGCCGAGCTTGCCGCCGATGATGCCCGCCGGCTTGGAGCCGTCGGCGGCCTGGATCTCGAGCCGGCTGCGCACGACCCCGGCGCACACGCGCTTGGGCAGGTCGACGCGCATCGTCTGCCCGGCGCGAAGGGCCGGCAGCTTGGTCTCGCCGCGGACATCGCCCTTGCGCAGGAAGCGCAGTGCGATGCCGGACGGATAGTCCTGGTCGGCGCGCAGCAGGAGCCGCACGCCAGGCTCGATCGTGTCGCAGCGCTGCGGCCGGTCTTCGTCGCCGACCAGCGCGCAGCGCAAGGTCACGCGCGGCAGCTCGGCGGCGGAGCGCAGCAGCGAGGGACCAGGCGTACCCGCGTTCGACGGAGTGAGAGCAGCGAGCGGGGGCAGCGACCCATAGTCGCGGGCGAGCGAGTTGGCGGTGGGCGGGCTTCGTCCCGGCGGCAGGGGCAGCGGGGGCGAGGCAGGGGGCGCAGCAGTGACAGCCCGCATCGCGCCCGGGGCGCTCAGGCGCAGGATCTCCAGGTTCAGCGCCTGGACGATCTGCTGGCGCACCTCGGCTGCCATCTGCGTATTGGCCTCGGTCTTGGCGACGGCATCCTTGAGCGTCCGGATCCACGCCTCGTCGCTCTGCCCCTGAGTCCCGCAGATCCGCACCTTGGAGCTGCGCGGCTGACCGTCCTGCGTGGTCGTCACGACGGTCTCGAACTTGTGCGCATCGCAGCTTTGGAGAAGCTGCTGCATCGCCGCCGGCGGCGCGGACGGGCCATCAGCCTGGGCGGACGCGGCAACCGCAGCCAAAAGTGTTGGAATCAGCATGGACGACTTTGCTCCCCTCGTCGCGGCGACGCTTGGCCACGGCCGGTGAATGGCCGTTGAACGTCAGGCGGCGAGCGCCGCGGCTGCGGGCAGCGACATGCACCGCTCGGCCGAGCGCGCGAAGGCCCGAGGATAGACCTGCGAGAAGAGGATTTCCATGCTGCTGTCCCAGCTGTAGCGCAGGGCTTCTTCGCGCGCGGCGAGCGCGATTTCGCTGCGGTCCTGGCGCCACAGGTCGAGCATGTTTTCGGCCATCGCCGCCGCATCGCCGACGGGGCCGAGCCGGCCGACAGCGTCGGTGACTCGGTCGAGCATTGCCCCGGCCGCAACGCCGACCACGGGAAGGCCCGATGCCTGCGCCTCGACGATCGATACTCCGAACGTCTCGTCGGCCATCGCCGAGGCATAAATATCC
The DNA here is from genome assembly GCA_035540475.1 of Sphingomicrobium sp. GTDB lineage: Bacteria > Pseudomonadota > Alphaproteobacteria > Sphingomonadales > Sphingomonadaceae > Sphingomicrobium. Next base: position 11,021 of record DATLGK010000054.1, on the reverse strand, counting down.
GCGCTCGCCAGCCAGCGGGCGAGGTCGGGGCGGCTGGTGACATAGCCGGGGACGTGAATGCGCGGATCGCCGAGCGCGGCGATTTCGGCGCGAAGCGGGCCATCGCCGAGGAGGACGAGTCGCGCGTCGAGCTCTTCGGGGAGCTTGCGGAACGCTTCGACCACGATGTCCGGTTTCTTTTCGGCATCGAGCCGCCCGACGTAGATGATCAGCGGCTGCCGCTCGGTCAGGCCGAGCCGCCGGCGCAGCCGTTCGTCGCGGCGCTCCGGTCCGAAGTCGCCGACCTCGACCCCGAGAGGAACCACGCCGACCCGGTCGATGCCAAGCGCGCGCAGCTTCGCGGCGCCGCCGTTCTCGCTGAGCGCGAAAACGCCGTCGAAGCGGCGATAGAGCGACCCGCAATATTCGTAGCAGATCCGGCCCAGCAGCCCGGCGCCTCGCCGGCTCAGCCGTGACAGCGGCCGCTCGACATAGACGGTCGGGAAGTCGGTCATATAGGCCGCGACGAGCGCGGTCTCGGGATGGCGCTTGCGGTGGGCGAGCGCGGCCCACGGCAAATTATAGGCGTCCTGGCACTCGATCACGTCGGGCCGGAACCGTTCGAGCGCCTCGCGCACGGCGCCGTTGCGCAGCAGGAGCCGGTAGTTCGGGCTGCCGGGAACGCGCGGCGATGCGATAGTCACGGTAATCGCGCGACCCTCCTCGAGGACCTCGTCCCGCGCTCCGGGCACGATCAGCAGGTGCCCGTCGGGAGTGGAATTGAGGATGTGCCGGCGCTTGTGCAGCAGATAGGTCCGGACTCCTCCGCCAACCTCGGACCAGCTTTGGGTGAGGTCGCAATAAAGCTTCGCGCCGAGGCCAAGCTGGGGGTCGTGGCGATTCATCGAAGCGCCCAACACCGCTGAGGCCGTAAAGTGCCATCAACCATGACGCTGTCGCTCCACTGTCGGAATTTTTTACGGACGGGCAGAAGTTTTGAACGCCGCTGTGGAGAAAAAGGATGGAAATCCGCGGTTTTTCTCATTTGGCACGGCCATTGCTACAATAATGCCGTCCACTTGGTTCCACGCCACGAAGGGGCGGTGCAGCGGTTCTCTGGTCCCCTGCACCGCCCCTTCCTCGTTTCAGGCGGCTTCGCCGAGCAGCTGCTGAAGCTCGCCGCTCTCGAACATTTCCATCATGATGTCGGAACCGCCGACGAACTCACCCTTCACATAAAGCTGCGGGATGGTCGGCCAGTCCGAATATTGCTTGATGCCCTGGCGGATTTCCGGGTCCTGAAGCACATCGACCGTTTCGTAGGTCGCGCCAAGGTGGTCGAGGATCGCCACCGCGCGGCTCGAAAAGCCGCATTGCGGAAACAGCGCGGTGCCCTTCATGAAAAGCACGACGTCGTTGCCCTTGACGATTTCGTCGATGCGCGCGGAGGCGCCGCTGTTTGCGTCAGTCACTGCTGATCTCCGTCTCTGGCACCGCGGTTTCGAGCTGCAGTGCGTGAAGCTCATTGCCGACGCGGCCCCCGAGCGCCGAATAGACCATCTGATGCTGCCTGATGCGGCTAAGGCCGGCGAAGCTGCGGCTGACGACGCGTGCGGCATAATGATCGCCGTCGCCGGCAAGGTCGCGGATCGTCACTTCGGCGTCCGGAATCGAATCCCGGATCAGCCGCTCGATCTCGCTCGCCGCCATCGCCATCAGCGCGGGCTCACAGGTTGGTCGCCTCAATGATCTGCCGGCGCGCCTCGACTTCCTTGTTCTGCAGCGCTTCGCGGATTTTCTCCTCGTCGCATTCGATTCCGGCGGCGGTGAGATCGCCAAGCACCTTGCGGATCACATCCTGATCGCCGGCCTCCTCGAAATCGGCGCGGACGACGTCCTTGGCGTAGGATTCGGTCTCGGCATCGGACAGGCCCATCTGCCGTGCCGCCCATTCCCCGAGCAGGCGATTGCGGCGGGCGGTGATGCGGAACTGCATTTCCTCGTCGCGCGCATATTTGGTTTCAAAGGCGCGTTCGCGGTCGTCGAATTGGCTCACTGGCATTCCCCTTCGGTTGGTCGCGAGATAGGAGGCGTCGCGGCGCGACGCAACGCCGTCAGGCGCGCGATCGGCGCAGCCAGGCGATCAGCCCGAGAACCACAGCGGCTACGACCGTGTCGGCCACCCAGTCGAGGAATTCGCTGTCGCGGTGGAGCATCTCGATCCCCTGCACCAGCTCGATCGCCGCGCCGAACAGCGACAGGCCGATCAGCAGCTTGAGGATCGCAGTGCGCGGATAGGCCAAGGGCGCGAGCAGCGCGAGCACGGCAAAGGCGACAATGTGCTGCACCTTGTCGCTCGGCTGGCCCGGAAGCTCGGGCGGCCGGGGAAGCACGGCCATGACGAAAGCGAAGGCCACAGCCGCCCAAAAGAGCGCGCGCATCAGCCTTCCGCCCGGCCAATTGCGGGGGATCACAACCGCACGACGAGCTTGCCGATCGCCTGGCGGTCGCGGAGCGCGGCGATCGCCTCGCCCGCGCGCTCGAGCGGATAGGTTGCGCTGACTTTCGGGGCGATCTTGCCCTCGTCCCACCAGCGGAACAATTGCTCGACGTGCGCCGCGTTTCGTGCCGGGTCGCGGGCGATGAAGCCGCCCCAGAACACGCCGCAGACGTCGCAGCTCTTGAGCAATGTCAGGTTGAGCGGAAGCCTGGCGATGCCGGCCGGGAAGCCGACGACCAGGAAGCGGCCTTCCCAGGCGATGCTGCGCAGCGCGGCCTCGCTGTAGGCGCCGCCGACCGGATCCAGGATCACGTCGGCTCCGGCCGGGCCCACGGCGTCCTTGAACAGTTGCGACAGGGCGCGCGGGTCAGCGTCGCTGCTCGGATAGACGATCGCCCCATCGGCCCCGGCTTCGCGCGCCGCCGCGGCTTTCTCCTCGGACGAGACCGCCGCGATCACCCGCGCGCCCAGCGCCTTGCCGATCTCGACCGAGGCAATGCCGACGCCGCCCGCGGCGCCGAGCACCAGCAGAGTCTGTCCCGCCTCGAGGCGGCCGCGGTCCATAAGCGCGTGGATCGCGGTCGCATAAGTAAGGAGCAGCGCCGAGCCTTCCTCGAAGCTGCGCTGCGCGGGCAGCGGCACCGCCCGCTCGACCGGCACGATCACTCGTTCGGCGAGCCCTCCGAAGCCGAGCGCGGCGATCAGCCGGTCGCCGGCGGCCCAGTCGGTGACCTCGTCGCCCGCAGCAATGACCTCGCCCGCAATCTCGCCGCCGGGCGCGAACGGCCGCGGGGGTTTGAGCTGATATTTGTCCTCGATGATGAGCACGTCGGGGAAGTTGATCGCGCAGGCGCGCACGCGCACGAGCAATTCGCGCGGCCCCGGCCTCGGCTCGGGCACGTCCTCGAGCCGCAGCGTCTCCGGACCGCCCGGCGCGTGGGAGAGGAGCGCCCGCATCAACAGCGAATCTACTCGGCCGCGGCGGGGAAGGCCGGCAGCTTGGCGACGTCGGCGGGCTCGTGCTGGATGATCACCTTGGCCTTGAGGTTCGCGGCGATGCGGTCGAAGCGGTCGTGGCTGGCGAGCGTGTCGGCGCGGTTGGTGTTGAACGAGGGCACGCTGCGGTTCTTCACCGCTTCGGTGAAATGATATTGGTCGCCCGACAGCAGCACCGGGCCCGAGGCGAGCCGCACCAGTAGGGCGCTGTGGCCGGGCGTGTGCCCCGGCATTGCAAGCATGACGACCCGCCCGTCGCGGAAAATGTCGACGTCGCCCGGCGCGGCCACGACTTCGCCCTTGCCCGAAAGCCAGTGCGCGAGGTTGGCCTTCGAAGCCGCGACGTTCGGGTGGTCGCTGGCCTTCAGCGCTTCCCAGTCGCCGGCGCCGATGACCAGCTTGGCGGCCGGAAAATGCGCGGCCTGCCCGGTATGGTCGGCGTGAAAATGGCTGATGCCGAGGATGCTCACCTGCTCCGGCTTGACCCCGATCTGGGCGAGCTGGTCGCGAAGCGAGCTCTTCAACGACTGCCGTTGCTGGTCATTGTCGACCGGATTGCGAACCACGCTGTCGCTGAGCCCCGCATCCCACAGCATGTAGCTGTCCCCGTGGCGGATCAGATAGCAGCTTCCGACCAGCGGCCGCGCCCCGGGCGGATATTGGAAGGTGTCGGAAAACCAGGCGCCGAAGCGCTTCATCACGAAGTCGCCGCAGTCGAGCCGCCACAGCTTGAGCGGAGCCGCGGGCGCAGGCGGCGGCGCCTGCATTCCGGTCAGACCGACAAACGCCGCGGCCGCTGCAAGCACCTTTTTCATCGCCCTTCCCCCTCTCTTAGTCGTCGTACCTCGCGGTCGTCTTCTCGCGCACTTCCTCGCGCGTCACGCCGGGCGCAAGCTCGATCAGCCGGAACGGGCTTTCGTGATTGCCGCGCTGGAACACGGCAAGGTCGGTGATGATCATGTCGACCACGTTTTTGCCGGTCAGCGGAAGCGTGCACTCGGGAATGAACTTGGGCTCGCCGTTCTTCGACACATGCTCCATCACGACGATGATCTTCTTGACCCCGGCGACGAGGTCCATCGCTCCGCCCATGCCCTTGATCATCTTGCCCGGCACCATCCAGTTGGCGAGGTCGCCTCGCTCGCTGACCTCCATCCCGCCCAGGACCGCGAGATCGATGTGCCCGCCGCGGATCATCGCGAAGCTTTGCGCTGAGTCGAAATAGCTGGTCAGCGCAAGCTCGCTGATCGTCTGCTTGCCGGCGTTGATCAGGTCGGGGTCGACCTCGTCCTCATATGGGAAGGGGCCGATGCCGAGCATCCCGTTCTCGCTCTGCAGCGTCACCGTCATGCCCTGTGGCACATGATTCGCGACCAGCGTCGGAATGCCGATGCCGAGGTTGACGTAAAAACCGTCGCGCAGCTCCTTCGCCGCGCGCGCCGCCATCTGGTCTCGGGTCCAGCCTTTGGTCTCGACTTGTGTCGCCATCACGCGGCCTCCCTTTCGCGCACCGTCTTGAACTCGATCTTCTTGTCGTAAGGCGCGCCGAGGATCATCCGCTTCACATAGATCGATGGGAGATGGATGCAGTCGGGGTCGAGCGAGCCCACCGGCACGATTTCCTCGACCTCGGCGATGCACACCTTGCCGCAGGTCGCCGCCGGCAGGTTGAAGTTGCGCGCGGTCTTGCGAAAGATGAGGTTGCCGCTCTCGTCCGCCTTCCAGCCCTTGATGATCGACAGGTCCGCGCGAATGCCGCGCTCGAGGATATAGGCCTCGCCCTCGAACTCCTTGACCTCTTTCCCTTCGGCGACCTGGGTGCCGTAGCCGGTCTTGGTGTAGAAGCCCGGAATACCCGCGCCGCCGGCGCGCATCCGCTCCGCGAGCGTGCCCTGGGGCGTGAACTCGACCTCCAGCTCGCCGGCGAGGAATTGCCGCTCGAACTCCTTGTTCTCGCCGACGTAGGAGCTGATCATCTTCTTCACCTGGCGGGTGCGAAGCAGCTTGCCGAGCCCTTCATTGTCGATCCCGGCATTGTTCGAGGCGACGGTCAGATCCTTGACCCCGCTCGCCTGGATCGCGTCGATCAGCCGCTCGGGGATTCCGCACAGGCCAAAGCCCCCCGCGGCAATGGTCATTCCGTCGAACAGCAGCCCTTCGAGCGCGGCTTCGGCATTGGGATAGATTTTCTGCATGGCGCCCTCCCTAAACCGGAGCGCGCGATAGGCAAAGTTGAACCGCCTTTCAACTTGGCGAGATCAGCTCCGCAGCTTCGACAGCACGCCCTGCAGCTGCATCGCGTTCGACATGTCGCCTTCGACCTTGAGCTTGCCCATCATGAAGGCGGTCATTCCGTCGAGCTGCCCGGCCGCCATCTGCTGCCAGTCGTCCCAGCCGACCTTGATCGTGGTGTCGGCCGCGCCGTCTTCCTCGCTCACCTGGCTCGCAGCGCCGTCGAGCATGATCGCGCCCTGATCGCCGCCGAAATCGATCTTCACCCTCTTGCCCGGCACCCAAGCCTGGCCGGCTTGCATCCGCTCAACGAGTTCCTGCTTGGTCATGCCTATTTTCTCCTTTGTCAGTAAGGCTAGCGGGCCGTTGCAGCGCCTTCAAGGGAGGCCGGTTGACTTCTCCTCCCTGCGAGCCGCAGGCTCGTGGGGAGGGGGACCATGCCGCGAAGACTGCATGGTGGAGGGGCCATTGCGCGCGACTGCAAACTCGATGCGGGCAGCTCGGCGACAGCGGCGCGCCATGAGCCCCCCTGAAGCGCGGTTGTAGAATCGTCTGCGCCGATCACCGTCAGGCATCAGCGTTCGTCGGCAGCACCCGATCGGCCCCTATGTCGCCGACTTCTATTGCGCGGCTGCAAAGCTCGTCATCGAGGTAGACGGAGCGGTGCACGATTTCGCGCGCGCCGCAGAATACGATGAACGAAGGGACGCATACATGCGCGAGCTTGGGCTCCGCGTTATTCGAGTACCGGCCGCGGACGTCTTCAAGGATGTGGATGCGGTCGCCGCGGCGCTGGTCGAGATGTGCGCGGAGCTCGCTAGCCCCTCCACCACTCAGCTGCGCTGAGCGGTCCCCCTCCCCATTGCTGCGCAACAGGGAGGAGATTATCTCCCCCGCCATGGGATATGAAGCGGACCTCAAGCTGTTCATCAACGGAAGCTGGCGCGCGGGCGAAGGCCGCGACAGCTTCCCGGTCGTCAACCCGGTGTCCGGCGAGGCGATCGCCGAGCTTCCTCTGGCGACCGAGGCCGACCTCGACGAAGCGCTGGACACGGCCAGGCGCACCTATCCCGAATGGCGCGCAACGCCGGTCGAGAAGCGCAGCGCGATCCTGCGCAAGGCGGCCAAGCTGCTCAAGGAGCGGGCAGAGGAGATCGGCCGCACCCTGACCCAGGAGCAGGGCAAGCCGATCGCCGAAGCCAAGGGCGAGGTCCTGGGCGCGGCTTCCCTGTTCGACTGGTACGCCGAGGAGATCAAGCGCGACTATGGCCGAGTCCTGGTCCGTCCGCCCGGCGAGCTCAGCCGCGTGATGCACGAGCCGGTCGGCCCGGTCGCGACCTTCACGCCGTGGAATTTCCCGATCTATCTGCTTGCCAAGAAGGTCGCCGCGGCGCTCGCCGCCGGCTGCTCGGTCATTTCCAAGCCGCCCGAGGAAACGCCCGGCAACACGCTGGCGATCGCCCGCGCGCTCGACGAGGCCGGCCTCCCCAAGGGCGTGTTCCAGCTGGTCCACGGCGTCCCCGACATGGTCAGCCGCCACCTCATCGGCTCCAAGATTATTCGCAAGGTCAGCTTCACCGGCTCGATCCCCGTCGGCAAACATCTGATGAAGCTCGCCGCCGACAACGTGACCAAGATCACGCTCGAGCTCGGCGGCCACGCGCCGGTGCTGATCTTCGAGGATTGCGACCTTGAAAAGACGCTCGACATGGTCGTGCCGCAGAAGTTCCGCAATGCCGGCCAGGTGTGCGTGTCGCCGACCCGCTTCTACGTGCAGGAAGGGATTTACGACGCCTTCGTGCAGGGCTTCGCCGAGCGCACGCAAAAGGTGAAGGTCGGCGACGGGCTCGAGCCGGACACGAAGATGGGCCCGCTCGCCAACACCCGCCGCCCCGAAGCGGTCGAGGCGCTGGTCAACGATGCGCGCGACAAGGGCGCCAAGGTCGTCGCCGGCGGAACACGCGGCGACAGCGGCTTCTTCTTCCAGCCGACCTTGCTCGCCGACGTCCCGCTCGAGGCCGAGATCATGAACAACGAGCCGTTCGGCCCGGTCGCCGTGTCGCGCCCGTTCCGCGACATGGACGAAGCGATCGAACAGGCCAACCGCCTCCCCTACGGCCTCGCCGCCTTCGCCTTCACGGAGAACGGCCGCCGCGCCAACCTGCTCGGCGACGCGATTGAGGCCGGGATGGTCGGCATCAACACCTTCGCCATCTCCGTCGCCGATGCGCCGTTTGGCGGGGTCAAGGAAAGCGGCTTCGGCTCGGAAGGCGGCAAGGAAGGCCTCGAGACTTATCAGGTCGTCAAGGCGATCCACCAGGCTTGACCCCGTAAGGATAGCCTTCCGGGGCACTCAATCGCGGCTCGCGCGTCCTTGCTGCATGCAGGCGCGCATCGAGGAAATCATATCGGCGATCCGGTCGAGCTACTGGTTCGTGCCGAGCGTGATGACGCTTGCGGCAATAGCGCTCGCCGCCTTCATGGTGTGGCTCGACGTGACGCTCGGGCACGACTGGCTCGACCAGCACCTTGGCTGGTACCAGAGCATCAAGCCCTCGGGCGCGCGCGATGTTCTCTCGACGATCGCGGGTGCGACGCTGACGGTCGCCGGAACCGCCTTTTCGATCACGATCGCCGCAATCTCCTTCGCCTCGGGCAAGTTCGGGCCGCGCCTTCTCACCAATTTCATGGGTGATCGCGGCAATACCTTCACGCTCGGCACCTTCGTCGCGACGTTCGTCTACTGCCTGTTCGTGCTGCGCACGGTGCGCGAGGGGGACGAAGGCGGCTTCGTGCCGCAACTGGCGGTGGCGATGGGGATGGTCCTCGCGCTCTGCTCGGTCGCGATGCTGATCTATTTCATCCATCACGTGCCGCGGGCCATCCACATCAACAATGTCATCGCCGGCATCGGTCGTCAGCTGATCGACGGGATCGACAAGCGTTTCCCCAAACCGATCGGAAAACCGGCTTCGGAAGAGGATGCGGGGCGTGCGCCGCCAATTCCCCCAGGTCCGCCGGCCACGGTCACGGCCACGACCGCGGGATACATCCAGGCGATCGAGGAGGAGCATCTCCTGGGCGTCGCGGAACAGCATGAGCTGCTGGTTCGGCTCGACCATCGCCCGGGCGATTTCATCGCGTCCGGCCGGCCGCTGATGTCCGCCTGGCCCAAGGAATCGGTGAGCGATGCGGTCTGCGACGACCTTCGCAACGCGTTCGTGACCGGGAACGAGCGCACTCCGCACCATGACCTCAATTTCCTCATCATGGAGCTGGTCGAAATCTCCGGCCGGGCCCTGTCGTCGGGAGTCAGCGACCCCGTGACCGCAGTGACCTGCATGGACTGGCTGGGCGCCGCGCTCGGCGAACTTGCGGGGCGCGAAATGCCCGTGCCCTATCGGGCCGGCAAAGACGGAAAAACACGGGTCATCGCTTTACCCGACCACTTCGCGAATTTCGTCGACAAGAGCTTTGGCGCGCTGCGGCAATATCTGTCGCGCGATGCGATCGCGACGCAACATGCGTTGCGGACCATGGGGCTGGTCGCGGCCGAGTGCCCGGCGGCCGGGCAGCTGCGATCGCTCGACGCCGAGCGACAGCGCCTCGTCGACCTTGCCAGGACCGAGCTCGACCCGGCCGCGCGCGATTCGGTTGAACAGATCAACGCGCAGCTTTGCCGGCTTCTTGCCGCCGGGCCGGGACGGATCGACAAACGCGATGCCGCCGCGCTCGGATCAGGCGGGCGGGAGGCATGAGTGCCGATTGAGCTGTTCGGCCTCGACGGCGCCCTCGAGCGCATCCTCCGCGGCATCGTCCTCACGTCGCTAGCCGTCGTCTGGACCTTGGCGCTCGTCCGCATCGTCGGTCTGCGGGCGTTCAGCAAGATGACCGCCTTCGATTTCGTCGCGACGATCGCCACCGGCTCCCTGATCGCCCAGGCCGGGACGCGCAGCGACTGGCTCGACTATGCCCAGGCGCTTGCCGCAATCGGCGCGGTCTTTCTCATGCAATGGGCATTCGCCCGGCTGCGGCTGATCTCGGAGGGCATGGCGAAGGTGATCAGCAACGAACCCAGGTTGCTGATGCGCGACGGCGAATTCCTCGAGGATGCGATGCGGCAAAGCCGCGTCTCGCGCGAGAATATCCTCGAGAAGATCCGCGCCTCATCCGCCAGCAGCATCGACGAGGTCAGCGCGGTCGTGCTCGAAACGACGGGCGACATGCACGTCATGACGGGGGATGTCGATCCGCGGCTGATGAAGGGCGTGCGCGGGTGGAATGAGAGCGGCGATGAGCGCCAGGCGGAGGGTGACGGCGCCGGTCAATCTCGGTAACGCGCCGCCTATGACCATACGCACCGGCGCCAGAACGGGCGGGCGCATCCTCGTCGACCAGCTCAAGATCCACGGCTGCGACCGCATCTTCACCGTGCCCGGCGAAAGCTTCCTCGCCGTCCTCGACGCGCTCCACGACACGCCGGAAATCGACACCGTCGTCTGCCGCCAGGAAGGCGGCGTCGCCTACATGGCCGACGCCGACGGCAAGATGACCGGCCGCCCCGGCATCGCCTTCGTCACCCGCGGCCCCGGCGCGACCAACGCCAGCGGCGGCGTCCATGTCGCCTTCCAGGATTCGACGCCTCTAATCCTGTTCATCGGCGACGTCGCGCGCGGCGACCGCGACCGCGAGGGCTTCCAGGAAATCGACTTCCCGGCCTTCTTTGTGCCGATCGCCAAATGGGCGGCGCGGATCGAGGATGCGCGCCGCATCCCCGAATATGTCGCGCGCGCCTACCGCGTCGCCACTGCCGGGCGGCCCGGGCCGGTCGTGCTCGCGCTTCCCGAAGACATGCTTCGCGATGAGGTCGAGGCCGAAGACCGCCCTTGCGTCCCGCCACTGGCCGAAGCGCCCGACCCCGGAGCGGTCCAGGCTTTGTTCGAGCTTTTGAAGGAAGCGACCAACCCGGTCGCGATCGTCGGCGGCGCCGACTGGAGCCCGCGCGCGGCGCACCATTTCGCCAATTTCGCCTTCCGCTACGGAATTCCCGTCGCCGCCGCCTTCCGCCGCCAGGACGCGATCTGCAACACGTGCGGAGTCTATGCCGGGCAGCTCGGCTACGGCCCCAACCCCAGGCTTCAGCATCGCATCCGCGAGGCGGACCTGATCCTCACCGTCGGCCCTCGCCTCGGCGAAGCGACGACCGACGGCTACACGCTGATTACCCCCGACCACCCCGGCCAGACGCTGGTCCACGTCCACCCCGACCCCAATGAGCTCGGCCGCGTCTATCACGCCGACCTGCCGATCTGCG
>DATLGK010000053.1:0-22649 GCA_035540475.1 Sphingomicrobium sp. | reverse complement strand
GACCGTGCTACGGGAATCGGTGCGCTTCGTCGCCGAACAAGACAGCCTCAATGCCTCGTTGCTTGGCCCGGACGCGGCCCCCGGGACGCCCGAGTTCGACTTGTTCATCAAGGAGGTCGCGACCGAGATGACGGTCAAGGCGGGGCAGAAATGCACCGCGATCCGGCGCGCGATGGCGCCGGCGGAGTATCTGGACGCGGTCGAGCAGGCGCTCGCCGAGCGGCTTGCCAAGACCAAGGTCGGCGACCCGCGCGCCGAAGACACGCGCATGGGCGCTCTGGTCAGCCTCAGCCAGCGTGACGACGTGCGCGAGAAGATCGCGCAGCTCGAGGCGGCGGGAGCGCGGATCGTTGCCGGCGACCCGAACGCCGAGCCGCCGATCCCCGGCGGCGCATTCCTGCCGCCGGTGCTGCTGCGCACCGACGAGCCGTGGCAAACGGATGCAGTCCACGATTGCGAGCCGTTCGGGCCCGTGTCGACGATTATGCCGTATCGCGACATCGATGACGCAGTCGCGCTCGCCAACCGCGGCCGCGGCAGCCTGGCGCTTTCGCTGTTCACCCATTCGCCCGAGGCGGCACGCGACTTCGTCCAGGGCGCGGCCGCTTTTCATGGGCGCATGCTGGTCTTGAACCGCGACAACGCCGCCGAATCCACGGGCCACGGATCGCCGCTTCCGGTGCTGGTCCACGGCGGCCCCGGCCGCGCCGGCGGAAGCGAGGAGATGGGCGGGGTGCGCGGGGTGAAGCACTACATGCAACGCACCGCGATCCAGTCGACCCCCGCGATGATCGCCGCGATCAGCGAGCAATATGTCGCGGGGGCCCCCAAGCGCGCGGTCGAGGTCCATCCGTTCCGGCGCAAGATGAGCGAGCTGAACATCGGCGACACGCTGAAGACCGGCAGCAGGACGGTGACGCTCGAGGACATCGAGCATTTCGCTCATTTTACCGGCGATACGTTCTACGCGCACATGGACGAGGAGGCGGCGAAGGCCTCGCCGGTCTTCGAGGGTCGGGTCGCGCACGGCTATCTCATCCTGAGCTTCGCCGCCGGGCTGTTCGTCGACCCGGACCCCGGCCCGGTGCTGGCCAACACCGGCCTCGAGAATCTGCGATTCCTGACGCCGCTCTATCCCGGCGATTCGATGCGCGTGGAGCTCACCGTTCGCGCCAAATCGATCAAATCGGAAGAGGCCGGCCAGGTCCGCTGGGCGGTCGAGATCTTCAACCAGAAGGACGAGCTGGTCGCGACTTACGACCTCCTGACCGAGAACGTGCCTTAGCCAAGGAACGGCCCTCTCAAGCCGTTCGTTTGATGGGTGGGTTTCCACACAAGGAGAGGGACGATGAAAGTCAGCGAAGTGATGACTCGCGAGGTGCAAACGGTCCGCCCGGACGAGCCGGTTCAGCAGGCCGCTTCCTTCATGCTTAGCGCCGATGCGGGATCGATTCCGGTCACCGAAGGCGACCGGCTCATCGGGATGATCACCGACCGCGACATTGCCGTGCGCGGCGTCGCCAAGGGCTATGGTCCCGACACGCCCGTGCGCGAGCTGATGACCAACGAGATCATCTGCGCGAGGACGGACGACGACGTCGAGGACGTGGCATCCAAGATGAGCGACGCGCAGGTGCGTCGCCTTCCGGTGATCGACCAGGATGAGCGGTTGTGCGGGATCGTCAGCCTCGGCGATCTGGCGCGCGAGACGGACGATGAAAGCGCCCATGAGGCGCTCGAAGGCGTCAGCCAGCCGGGCGGTGAGCACCGTCAGTAATACCCAACCGCTGCCTCCCCACGCGCCGACCTCCGTTCATTACAGGCGTGAATCCACTTGCCTGTGGAAAAGTGGTAGAATGCGAGTCGCTGCGTCGGGGACAGCACGCATGAATCGGGATCTGGACTATCTGATGAAGCGCGCGCGCGAGGAGCGGCTCGCGGCCTCTCGCGCGCCGCATGCGCGCGCTCAAAAAGCCCACTTGCAGATGGCCGAGCATTACGAAGGCCGGATCAACGCGGCGGGCTTGACATCGACGACGACCGAAGGCCCCATTACCACAGCGAACTAGGCGCCGGGCTCGCGCCGCGTGCCGGTTTGGCACGGACGGCGCAGCTTGACTGACGCTCAGCGATTCCTCCGATACGGCGCGACCCTTGTCTCTGCCTTAACTTCATCTGTGTAAGCAGGAACTAACTCTCGCGGCCGGCCATTGAGCGTGCCGCAGGGCGTGGTCAGTCCAGAACAGGGTGCGTAAAGCGTGGCTTCCGTAGCATCGGCGCTGCTGCCTCAGGTAGCACGCCGCCGATATTTCCCCGTACGCGTCAAATTCGCGATCGCCGTCGGAATGGCGCTTGCCTGGACCATGCTCAGCGTCTGGCTATCGCAAATCTGGGTCGACGAGCTCGGCGCGGTCACCCACCCCCTGTTCGCGCTCTTCGCGATCACCTTCATCGCCTACGTGCCGGGTTTCATGAATGCGTTCATGATCACCACCTTGCTGCTGGACAAACGGCCGCGGCGGCGACCCTTGCCATTCTACCCCGGCGTGACGATCCTGATCGCCGCCTACAACGAGGCAGCCGCGATTGCCGACACGATCGCATCCGCGGCGCACGAGGATTACCCCGGGCCGCTCGAAATCCTGGTTCTCAACGATGGTTCGAAGGATCGGACCGTCGCCCTCGCCGAGGAGGCGAGGCGCAAGCTCACCGTGGGCCCGAATGTCACGGTGCGAATCATCGACTTCCAGGTCAATCGCGGCAAGGCGGCCGTCCTCAACGACGGGCTTCGCGCCGCCAGCCACGATCTCATCGTCACCATCGACGGCGACACGCGGCTCAAGCCCGACGCGCTGACCTATATCGTCGAACGGCTGATGTGCGATCCGGAAGGCACGGTCGCGGTCGCCGGCGCGGTCCTGGTCCGCAACTCGCGCACCAACCTCATGACCGGCGCGCAGGAGTGGGATTATTTCCACGGCATCGCGGCGGTGAAGCGCATGCAGAGCATGTATCACGGCACGCTGGTCGCGCAGGGCGCCTTCTCGGTCTACCGCAGGGACGCCCTGATCGAAGTCGGCGGCTGGCCCGAGTGCGTCGGTGAGGACATCGTCCTCACCTGGGCGCTGCTCAAGAAAGGCTATCGCATCGGCTATGCCGAGGACGCGATCGTTTTCACCAACGCCCCGACGACCTTCAAGCAGTTCGCGCTGCAGCGAAAGCGCTGGTCGCGCGGCCTGATCGAGGCGCTCAACCACCACGAAGACTTGCTGTTCAAGCCGCGCCTGACGGTCATGTTCATCTGGTGGAACCTGCTGTTCCTGCCGCTCGACCTTACCTACACCTTCATCTTCATTCCCGGCGTGATCGCCGCCATCTTCTTCCAGATCTTCTGGATCGCGGGGCCGATGACATTGGCCGTGCTGCCGCTCGCGGGCCTCTGGAACATCGTCATTTACCGCATCCAGAGCCGGATGATGACCGAGCAGGGTTTGAAGGTCCGGCACAACCCGGGCGGGCTCGTGTTCTACCTGCTCGCCTACACGCTGTTGATGCAGCCGGTCTGCGTCTGGGGCTATTGGGCCGAAGTGCTCGGGCTGACTAAGAAATGGGGTACCAAGTGAGGCGTATCGTTCTCGGCGCCGCGGCGCTTCTCGCCGCACCGGCATATGCCGAGGACCGCGCCATGCAGCACGCGGTCGGCAGCGACCTCTTCCTGTCGACCGACGCCGAGGACACCAGCGTCGCCAAGGCCGGGCTGAATCTCGACTGGCGCTACGAAGGGCCCGACAAGCGGCTCGGAGTGCGCCTCGAGAAGGCTTGGTTCAAGCCCCTGGGACAGAAATGGCACGGGCGCGAGCGTGCCTACCTTCGCGCCGCCGACGAGCTTGGCGGGTGGAAGTGGAATGCGACCCTTGGGACCGACGGCCATACATGGCTGGGCTCGGCCGGCATCCACGACCAATCGCGCTTCCGCAAGGAGCTGTTCCTGGAGCGCGAGATCCTGGAAACGCCGCAAGGCCTGAAGCGGCCGATCTACTACACCTTCGGCGGCGCGGCGATCGACCTTCCGGCCGATGACAACAATGTGCTGACTCTCGTCGGCGGAGTGCAGGATTTCACCGGCCGCAACGTCCGCCTCCACGCCCGCGCCACCTTCGTCCATGTGCTCAATCCCAAGCGCGGGATCAGCGTCCAGCTGCGGACCCGCTATTTCCGCAACAGCGTGCCGCGCGAGTTCGATTATTATTCGCCGCGCTGGTACGCCCAGGCCGTCCCCGTGCTGCAGCTCCGGCGCTTCACCGACAGCGGCTGGCGCTACCTTCTCGCTGGCGGGGTCGGCGTGCAGCGCGACGCTTCGAGCGGCTGGCGCCGATCGAGCTACGCCAATGCCCAGGTCACCAGCCCGGCGCGGCGCGGCTGGTCGGGCAACGCCTCGCTGCTGTTCAGCGAAACCCCCAGCGCCGCGGGCCGCGGCTATAAATATCTGCAGATGACTCTGGGCCTGACCCGCGCCTTTTAGCTGTCCGCAGGATCGTGCCGCGGATCGAGCGCGGCCAGCTTTTCAAGCAGCACGTCGGCCGCATAATGGTCATCGGTCAGGTGGCGGATGGTGCTCATCGCCCCGGCGCTGGCGGCGATCGTCAGCGCCACCGCGGCCACGGCGAGCGGCACTACGCGCCACGGGCGCCGGCGCTGCTCGTAAATCGCTCCGGAACCCAACACGCGATTGCTGACACGCGTGCTAACACGCTCTTTTTGCTGGACATTCGGCACATCGCCCGAACGGCTTGGATGCCGTCCGTTCCAATATGGACGGATAAAGATCTTAAGCCAAACGCTCGAGCAAAAGCGCAAACACCGCGGGGTGGATCGGCTTTTCGAACCTTAGGCCAGCGGTCATCCCCTCAATCCAGCAGACCTCCGCTTCAAGCGCCTCGAGCCCCTCGAAACGGACCAGCACATGCTCCTCGAGGCGCGGCATCTCGACCAGCTCGACCTTGCAGCCGTGGGGAGAGACATCGAACACGCGCACCCGATAGTTGAACTTCCCCAGCCGGCGCAGGGAGACCTCAGCGGTCAGCTCGACCCGCTCCGACCGCCGCGGCCAATATTGGGCTTCGGCTTCAGCCTCGTCGCCCTCAAAAACCAGCCCCGCCTTGCCATCCTCGCACCAGCGGACCACGGCCTGGATCACACCCAATCCGAGGACGGACAGCTCGAGCCGCTCGCCTGCGCCGAAAGCGGCCTGGGTCTCGATGCCGCAGCCTTCGTAGGAAAGGTCGAGCACCAGCACCTCCACTCCGGTGCCACTCTCTCCTCGCGCGAAAGCGCGCAGGCTCACCGGACGGCGCTCGCGCCGCTCGATCCGGGATTGGCCCAGCCTCTCGACCGCCACATTGGCGTGCATGCCCACCGCTTGTCCCCTGCCTTGGGGTTCGCTCCTGCCGCAGGCGAAGTCCCACGAATCGCCACAGCAGCACAGACCTGTTTACAATCGCCGTGTAAACGAAAGTTTAACAGGCTTAGCGCCCGCGAACCTCTGCGTAAGGCTGAAGCACCGCGCAGGCGATCCTGGCCCCGCTGTTGCCGCTCGGGTCGGTGCGATAGTCGTCGGCCTGAGCGTGGATCACGAGAGCCGCGCCGTCGGCATCGATCAGGGCTCCGGGCACGCCGGGCGGGGACGAGAGCGTCGCGCCGGGAAGGGTTAGAACCGCGCTGACGACACCGTTCGCGGAGGCCTCGACATTGGGCAGGTCGCCGGCGTGAGGACCGGCCGGGTTGTTCATGCCGTGCTGGCGCCCCGTCGGGTTCCAATGATCGCCCGCCGTGGTGAAGTTCGGCGGGTCGCAACGGCCGACGGCATGGACGTGGACCGCGTGGATTCCGTGCGGGACCTGGGTCGCGTCAACCCGGAAGGTGACGCCGCCCGCAGTCTGCCAGGCGCGGACGCTGCCGATCACCTGCCCCGAGGCGTTGATCAGCGGCATCGCCGGGCCGCCCCTGGGCAGTTCGTAACTGCTGCAGCCGGCGAGGGCGGCGGCGGTCAGGATAGCAATCGACAGGCGCATCGGAGGTCCTCCTCGCCGTACCAATGCGTCACTGCGCACTTGGTTCAGGTTCGACCCGTACGAGCATCTGGCCTTCACTGACCTGCGCTCCGGTTTTCGCCGGCAGCTCTGCGACCGTCCCGTCGAACGGCGCGGTCAGAGCATGCTCCATCTTCATTGCTTCAAGCGTGAGCAACCGTTGTCCCTTGGCAACCTTTGCACCCTGCGAGACTTCGACTGCCGTTACCTTGCCCGGCATCGGTGCCTCAATCTCGCCGTCGTGGAGACCATGCGAGGTCCCCGTCCCGCGCGAGCCGAGGGCAAATTCAAATGCCTGGCCTTCGCAGAAGACGACGACGCGCTCCTCGTCACGAAAGCCGGAAACGGGCGCGATTTCGGCATCCTCGATCGAGATGGTACGGAAACCGCCCTGCGCGCCCAACGCGACGCTGGCCTGCGCCGCATCGTTGAGGCGGAAGCCGGCAAGGCCGGCAAATGGCTCCTCCTCCTCGTCGACGGCCAGCGCCACCGCGGCCGCACCGGTCCAAATCGTGTCGTCGGCATCGGGGTCCGGCACGAGCGCCGCAATATGCTCCTCGATGAAGCCGGTGCCGATATCGCCTGCAGCAAAATCGGGGTGGAGCACGGCATTGAAAAGGAATCCGGCATTGGTTCGGACCGGCCAGACCTCGACGCTGTCGAGAATCGTCGCAAGCTCGTCGATCGCGGCATCGCGCGTATCGCCGCGGGCGATCAGCTTGGCGATCATGGGGTCGTAGAAGGGCGAGATCGAGTCCCCTTCGTCGACGCCGGTTTCGATCCGGCCGTCATCCCCAAGATCGAAATGCTCAAGGCGGCCAACGCTCGGCAGAAAGCCTTTCGCCGGGTCCTCCGCGTAGAGCCGCGCTTCGATCGCATGGCCGTTGATCGACAGCTCATCCTGCCGCTTCGGCAGCTTTTCGCCGGAGGCGACGCGGAGCTGCCATTCGACCAGGTCCTCGCCCGTGATCTCCTCGGTCACCGGATGCTCGACCTGGAGGCGGGTGTTCATTTCCATGAACCAGATGCGGTCGGGCTTGAGGCCCTCCACCGCATCAGCAATGAACTCGACCGTGCCCGCGCCTTCGTAATTCACCGCCTGCGCGGCGCGCACGGCGGCACCACACACCGCCTCGCGCGTCTCTTCGTCCATGCCCGGCGCGGGGGCTTCCTCGATCACCTTCTGATGGCGGCGCTGGAGCGAACAGTCGCGCTCGAACAGATGCACGACATTGCCGTGGCTGTCGCCGAACACCTGCACCTCGATGTGCCGCGGGGAGAGGATATATTTTTCGATCAGCACGCGGTCGTCGCCGAACGATGACGCCGCCTCGCGCTTGCAGCTGTCGAGTGCGTCCATGAACTGCGCAGCCTCATCGACGCGGCGCATGCCCTTGCCGCCGCCGCCGGCGACGGCCTTGATCAGCACCGGATAGCCGATCGCGTCGGCTTTCTTCTTCAGCCGCTTCGGGTCCTGGTCCTCGCCGAGATAGCCCGGAGTGACGGGCACGCCCGCCTCGGCCATCAACTTCTTGGCCGCATCCTTGAGGCCCATTGCGCGGATGCTGTCGGGCCTAGGCCCGACCCAGATCAGGCCGGCATCGATCACCGCCTGGGCGAAGTCGGCATTCTCCGAAAGGAAGCCGTAGCCCGGGTGAATCGCCTCGGCGCCGGTCGCCTTCGCCGCTTCGATGATGGCGTCGCCGCGCAGGTAGGATTCGCGTGCTGGCGACGGGCCGATGTGCACCGCCTCGTCAGCCATGCGCACGTGCAGCGCTCTGGCGTCGGCGTCCGAATAGACCGCGACCGTGCGCATCCCGAGCCGCCGCGCGGTGCGGATCACCCGGCACGCGATCTCCCCGCGGTTGGCGATGAGGAGAGATTTCAGCATGCGCGAAAGTTGCCAAAGTTGGCAGTGCAACGCGCGCGCGGGCGCGCATACGGGCACGCGTACACGCGAGGAGCGCAAAGTCGGAAATTGGACAGCCGGCTCATTGCCTCGCGCCTAACCGAATGATGCTGCTGTAGGACAGCAAAATCCGCTACGCCGCTTCACTCCGCATCGGCTCCCCGGCCTGGAGCGCCTTGAGTCCGAGCTTGGCGAACAAAGCCGCATCCTTGTCGTCGCCGGCGTTGGCGGTGGTCAGCAGTTTGTCGCCGGTGAAGATGCTGTTCGCGCCGGCGAGGAAGCAGAGCGCCTGGGTCGATTCCGACATGCTCTCGCGGCCGGCCGAAAGGCGGACCATCGAACGCGGCATGGCGATGCGCGCGACGGCGACGGTGCGGACAAACTCGATGTCGTCGATCATCTTCACGCCGTCGAACATGTCGCCGAGGACGGTGCCCCTGACCGGCACGAGCGCGTTGATTGGCACGCTTTCCGGGTGACGCGGAAGCGTCGCCAGCGCGTGGATGAAGCCGACGCGGTCCTTGCGGCTCTCGCCCATGCCGACGATGCCGCCGCAGCACACGGCGATGCCCGCGCTGCGCACTTCCTCGAGCGTATCGAGCCGCTCCTGGAAGGTCCGTGTCGAGATGATCGCGCCATAATGTTCGGGCGAGGTGTCGATATTGTGGTTGTAATAATCGAGCCCGGCCTCGGCGAGCGCGCGAGCCTGCGCGCCAGTCAGCATTCCGAGCGTCATGCAGGTCTCGAGGCCCATCGCTTTCACTTCGGCAACCATCCGCGTCAGCCCCGGCATGTCGCGGTCCTTGGGCTCGCGCCACGCCGCGCCCATGCAGAAGCGCTGCGACCCCGCCGCCTTGGCTGCGCGCGCGGCCGCGAGCACCGCCTCGGCGTCCATCAGTTTCTCGGCCTTGAGCCCGGTCTTTGCGTGCGCGCTTTGCGAGCAATAGCCGCAATCCTCGGGACAGCCGCCGGTCTTGATCGACAGCAACGTGCACAGCTGCACTTCGCCCGCCGCATGATGCGCGCGATGGACCTCCGCGGCGCCAAACACCAGCTCGGTAAACGGCAGGTCGAACAGCTCCGCGATCTCGGCGCGGCTCCAGCAGTTTTTCACCCCGTCATGCCGAACGTGTTTCAGCATCCACATCTCCAAAGTATCAGCCTGTACGAAAATGACCCTGAAACAAGTTCAGGGTGACGTGCCCAGGCACGTCACATCCTGAACACGCCGAACTGCGGCCGGTCTGGAATCGGCGCGTTCAGCGTTGCGGCGAAGGCCAGGCCGAGAACGTCGCGGGTCTGCGCCGGGTCGATGATGCCGTCGTCCCACAGCCGCGCGGTCGCGTGCCAGGGGTTGCCCTGCGCTTCGTAATCGTCGCGGATCGGCTGCTTGAAGGCTTCGGCCTGCTCGGGCGTCCATTTGTCGGCGTCGCGGTGGACGGTCGCAAGCACGCTCGCCGCCTGCTCGCCGCCCATCACGCTGATGCGGCTGTTGGGCCAGGTGAAAAGGAAACGGGGCGAGTAGGCGCGGCCGGCCATGCCGTAATTGCCGGCGCCAAAGCTGCCGCCGATGAGGACGGTGATCTTGGGTACGCTCGCAGTGGCGACGGCGGTGACCAGCTTGGCGCCGTGCTTGGCGATGCCTTCCGCCTCATACTTTCCGCCGACCATGAAGCCCGAGATGTTCTGCAGGAACAGCAAGGGGATGCGGCGCTGGCAGGCGAGCTCGATGAAATGCGCGCCCTTCAAGGCGCTTTCGCTGAACAGCACGCCGTTGTTGGCGAGGATGGCGACGGGAATGCCCCAGATGTGGGCGAAGCCGCAGACCAGGGTCGATCCGTAGAGCGGCTTGAACTCATGGAATTCGCTTGCATCGACGATGCGCGCGATCACCTCGTGCACGTCGTAGGGCGCGCGCACGTCCTCGGGAATGATGCCGTAGAGCTCCTCCGGGTCGAAGCGCGGCGGGCGCGGCTCGCGCAGCTCGAGGCCCGCGCCGTCCTCTGGCTGCAGGGTCGAGACGATGTCGCGGACGATGGTCAGCGCATGCTCGTCACTTTCGGCGAGGTGATCGACGACGCCGCTCTTTTTTGCGTGGAGGTCGCCGCCGCCGAGATCCTCGGCGCTGATCTCCTCGCCCGTCGCGGCCTTCACCAGCGGCGGGCCGCCGAGGAAAATCGTGCCCTGGTTGCGGACGATCACGCTCTCGTCGCTCATCGCCGGCACATAGGCGCCGCCCGCGGTGCAGCTGCCCATCACGCAGGCGACCTGGGCGATGCCTTTTGAGCTCATCTGCGCCTGATTGAAGAAGATGCGGCCGAAATGGTCGCGGTCGGGGAAGACGTCAGCCTGGTGCGGCAGGTTGGCGCCGCCGCTGTCGACCAGATAGACGCACGGCAGCCGGTTCGCTTCCGCGATCTCCTGCGCGCGCAGATGCTTCTTGACCGTCATCGGATAATAAGTGCCGCCTTTGACCGTCGCGTCGTTGCAGACGATCATCACCTGCCGGCCCGACACGCGGCCGATCCCGGCGATGATCCCCGCGCCGGGCACTTCGCCCTCGTACATGTCGCAGGCGGCGAGCTGGCCGATCTCGAGGAACGGCGAGCCGGGGTCGAGCAGCCGCTCGACGCGATCGCGGGGCAGGAGCTTGCCGCGCGAGACGTGGCGTTCGCGATGCTTGTCCGGACCGCCTTTCGCCGCCTCGGCAACGTCGGCGCGAAGCTTGCCGGCGAGCGCGCGATTATGTTCGCTGCGCGCGCGGAACTCTTCGCTATTGGTGTCGATGCCGGTCTCGATGCGAGGCGCGCTCATTGGCCTCGCCTAGCCGGTCGTCCGGCAATTTAAAACCGTCGCGTTGGTCTAGAAAATGGCCTTCAAAATGCCGGTGACGACGAGCAGGCCGATGATGAAGATGATGGCGACGACCCAGCCGAATATTTTGATCATATTCTCCTCCGTCTATGGCTAACGCGGCAACGGAGGGATTGTTCGGAAGATCAGCCGATCACCTCGCGGCCGATCAGCATTCGGCGGATCTCGTTGGTGCCTGCGCCGATGTCGAGCAATTTGGCGTCTCGATAATAGCGCTCGACCGGCCAGTCCTTCGTATAGCCGGCGCCGCCGAGCGCCTGGACCGCCTCGCTCGCGACCTTCACCGCACTTTCGCTCGCCAGCAGGATCGCGCCCGCCGCGTCGAAGCGTGTCGTGCGGCCGGCGTCGCAGGCGCGCGCGACCTGGTAGACATAGGCGCGCGCCGAATTGAGAGCGACATACATGTCGGCGATCTTGGCCTGCATCAGCTGGAATGAGCCGATCGGCTTTCCGAACTGCTTGCGCTCGCGAACGTAGGGCAGAACGACGTCGAGGCAGGCCTGCATGATGCCGATCTGGATCCCGGCAAGCACGGTGCGCTCGTAATCGAGGCCGCTCATCAGCACGGCCACGCCCTCATTCTCTTCGCCCAACACGTTTTCGGGCGGGACGAAGCAATCCTCGAACACCAGCTCGCTAGTCGGCGACCCGCGCATTCCGAGCTTGTCGATCTTCTGCCCGGGCGAGAAGCCTTCCATGTCCTTTTCGATGATGAAGGCGGTGATCCCGCGGCTGCCCTCGCCGGTCTTCGCATAGACCACCAGCGTGTCCGCATAATGGCCATTGGTGATCCAGAATTTGGTGCCGTTGAGGCGGTAACCGTTGCCGCTCTTTTCGGCTTTCAGCTTCATGCCGACGACGTCGCTGCCCGCCCCGGCCTCGCTCATCGCTAGCGCGCCGACATGCTCGCCGCTGATCAGCTGGGGCAGATATTTGCGCTTCTGCTCGTCATTGCCCCAGCGGCGGATCTGGTTGACGCAAAGGTTGGAGTGGGCGCCGTAGCTGAGGCCGACCGAGGCCGAGGCGCGCGCGACTTCCTCCTGCGCGACGACATGTTCGAGATAGCCGAGGCCAAGCCCGCCATATTCCTCCTCGACGGTGATTCCGTGGAGCCCGAGCTCACCCATCTGCGGCCAGAGCTGCTTGGGGAATTCGTCCGTGTCGTCGATCTCGGCGGCGATCGGCGCGATCTGTTCCGACGCGAAGCGATGCGTGGTGTCGCGGATGGTCTCGGCCATCTCGCCAAGGTCGAAATCGAGTGACGCTTCGCTCATCCACCTCTCCTGTCGCCTCGCCGCCTAGCACCGCCTTCCGCATTTGAACAAGCAAGCCGGCGGCCTTATGTGCGCTGCAACAATCCGACTCTCTGGAGCAGCCAATGGCCACCAACGCCGACCCGACCGTCATTCTCTCGATCGCGCGCACCCCGATGGGATCGATGCAGGGCGCGCTTGCCGACGCATCGGCGACCGATCTTGGAGCAACCGCGGTCAAGGCGGCGGTCGAACGGGCCGGCGTTTCCGGTGAAGACATCGACCGCATCTACATGGGCTGCGTCCTTCCCGCCGGTCTCGGCCAGGCGCCGGCGCGGCAGGCGGCGATCAAGGCGGGCCTGCCCAAGTCGGTCCAGGCGACCACGGTCAACAAGGTCTGCGGCTCGGGCATGCAGACGGTGATCATGGGCGACGAGGCGATCCGCACCGGCAATGCCGAAGTGATCGTCGCCGGCGGCATGGAGAGCATGACCAACGCCCCCTACCTCTTGAAGAAGCACCGCTCCGGCGCGCGCATCGGCCACGACACGGCCTATGACCATATGTTCCTCGACGGGCTCGAGGATGCCTATGAGGAAGGCCGGGCTATGGGCAGCTTCGCCCAATGCACCGCGGACGAATATCAGCTGACCCGCGAGCAGATGGACAATTATGCGATCGAAAGCCTGCGCCGCGCCAAGGACGCGATCGACAATGGCGGGTTCAAGGACGAAATCGTGCCGGTGACGATCAAGAGCCGCGCCGGCGAGACCCAGGTCGACACCGACGAGGCGCCCGGCCGCGGCCGCCCCGACAAGATCCCGCAGCTGAAACCCGCCTTCGCCAAGGAAGGGACGATTACCGCCGCCACCAGCTCGTCGATCTCCGACGGAGCCGCTGCAGTGGTGCTCACGAGCGAATCCAAAGCTCGCGAGAAGGGGCTGGAGCCGGTCGCCCGGATCGTCGCCACCGCGGCCCACGCGCAGGAGCCCGCCCAATTCACCGTCGCCCCGATCGGCGCGATCGACAAGGTTTTGAAGAAGGCCGGCTGGAAAGCCGACGAAGTCGATTTGTGGGAAGTCAACGAGGCGTTCGCCTGCGTCGCCATGTTCGCGATGAAGGATCTCGGAATCCCGCACGACAAGATCAACGTCCACGGCGGCGCGACCGCGCTCGGCCACCCGATCGGCGCCAGCGGTACGCGCATCATCGTCACTTTGATCAACGCGCTCAAGCAAAAGGGCGGCAAGCGCGGAGTCGCAAGCCTGTGCATCGGTGGCGGCGAGGCGACCGCGGTGGCGGTGGAGCTGGTTTGAACCGAAGCGAGCAGCCACCCAATACCCTTGAGATTTCGCGGGACGGGGCGCAGCTTTTCGCCGCTACCGCGCTAAGTTCCTTGGCCGATCTCAGTACCGCCTTCGCCCACATACCCGACGACGTGCCAGGAACCCGTTTGGAGAAGCTGTCGGCGCATCCGAACCTTTTCACAGCTGATGGCGTGATCGGCATGATTGCTGCGTCCGCAATCGGTTGCTCGGCACGTCCCGTTCGAGCCCTGTTCTTCAACAAATCCGAAAGATCGAACTGGGGGCTCGGTTGGCACCAAGATCGCACCATCTGTGTCGAAAGACGCATCGACGTCACGGGCTTCGAGCCGTGGACGAGAAAGGCCGGGCTCTTACATGTTTCGCCGCCTTACGAGATTTTGAGCAGGATGGTGACCGTACGCGTGCATTTGGATGATGTTACCGCGCGTAACGCGCCACTGCTGATAGCTCCTGGTTCTCACCGCCTCGGGAGAATTGCCGAGGAGGATATACAGGCTGTTGTTGCGAGATGCGGAACTGCGCAGTGCCTCGCCAATGCGGGAGACATCTGGCTGTATTCCACGCCAATTTTACACGCGTCCGAGGCCGCCTGCGAGCCTAGGAGGAGGCGGGTTTTACAACTTGACTACGCCGCTTTCGATTTGCCCCATGGTCTGCAGTGGCACCGACTGATCTGACCTACCGCTTACCTGCATAGGCAAGACACTCCAGCTCGACCAGCGAGCCGAGCGCTAGCCCATCGGCGCCGAAAGCGCTGCGTGCGGGCAGCTTGCCCTTGGGGAAATAGGGCACGTAAATTTCGTTGAACTTGGGCCAGTCGGCCATGTTGTCGAGCATCACCGTGCACTTGAAAACGTCGCCCCAACCGAGGCCGCGCGCCTTCAACGCCGCGCCGACATTTTCCATCGTCTGCTTCGCCTGCGCCTCGAACCCTTCGGGCAGCGTGCCGTCGGGGCGCACGCCGATCGCGCCGGAAAGGTAGAGCACGTCGCCGACACGAACAGAGCTGGAGAACGGGGCGTTGGGCCCGGCGGGGAAATATTCGACTGCGGGACGCGGAGGGGCTGCTGATGCGGCTGTTGCCACAAGCGCCAATATCGCTGTCATTGCCTTCATTGCTCGGTCTCCCCCTTGCTAGTTCACGACCTCGTTGTCGGCCACGCCCCAAAGGTCGGTCGTGCGGATATAGCCCTGCCGCTTGCCGACCTCGATCCGGCACCAGCCGTCGCCCTTGCATTTGCCGATGCGCCCGACGACGCCATGCTCGGCCAGATAGCGGACCGCGGCGCTGCCATCGGGCTGGGCGTGGAGCGGACGCGGCTCACCCGGCTTGACGATGGCCGTTCGCCGGTCGCTCAGCAAAGTGACCAGCATCCAGCCCTGCGCGCCGTCCGGATCCTCGACCAGCCGCCAGCTTTCGAACCGTTTGAGAACGCGCACCGGCAGGTCGCGGCGCTGGTACAGCCAGATACCGGGATAGTTCTTGCCAGGTCCCGTGCGGGTCATTGCCTGTCCCGACGCGATCGACGCCCAGTAAGGTGTTTTCTTGTCCTGCGCCGATGCAGGTGATGCGAGCAGGATCAACAGAAGAGGGAGCACTCCTCCTACAGCCAGGGTTCGGAGGCTTCCGCCCGGCAGCGTCACAGCCCCGGCTCCTTGGCGGAGAATTTGAGTCGCTTGTCCTGCAGGGAAAAGGAAAAGAAATCGCCGCAAGAAAGGCAGAAAAGCCAGCTTCCCTCGCGGCCGTCCTGAGGAAGCGCGAGCGCCGAAAAGACATTGCGCGATCTTTGCGCCTCCTCGAATTCGGTGTGGAGCAATCGACCATTCTCCCAGACCGCCAGAAACGATGTCCTGCTGCCGTCGGGGCTCAGCGCAAATCCGGTGCGGTACAATTCCACCGCGCCATCCCGGTCCAGGTCGGCTCGGCCGCTGAACACCGCCCCCGATTGCGCGAGATCCGCCGCTGCTTCGGTCGGCAATTGTGCCGTGACCGAAGGGTCGTCGAAATAGGACAGTATCGCGGACTGGTATGCGCGCGGCCGCGCGAGGCCGTTCGCGGCGCTGTTCGGGTCAGGGCGGGGAGCGAAGGTCACCCACCAGGCCTTCTCAAGGCCCAGGTGGGCCGTGTAGGCGTGAGTCACATCTTCCACCTGGCGCGTCCCCACCGATGCGCAGCCGGCGACAATCAGGAGAAGGAACAGTAATGCCGCGGCGCTCACCCCCCGCCCCATCTCAAACTCAAGCCCCCGTCAGGATCCGATCGACCAGCTGCTTCACCGTCGGGACGAAGCCGTTCGAATAGAAAGGGTCGCTCTTGAAGCGGAATGCGGCGTGGCCGGCGAACATCAGATTATGCTCGACCGGGCCGCCGTGGGCGATGTCCTGCAGCGTTTTCTGGATGCAGAAGCTGCGCGGGTCGGCGAGGCGGCCGGTCGAATTCTTCTCATTGTCGGCCCATGACGAGAATGCGCACTGGCTGAGGCAGCCCATGCATTCGGCCTGGTCGACGCGGATCTGCTTTTCTTCCTCGGGCGTGACGAAGATCAGCGTGTCGTCCGGGGTCTTCATCGCGTTGGTGTAACCGCGCGCATACCATTCGCGAGCGTGGATCAGATCGCCCTTGGTCACCCAGAAATTCTTCTTGGTGCCGATGCCGACATCGAGCTGGAAATGATGGTCGCCGATCGGCTCCTTGGTGAACGCGATCTGCCGTTCGCTGCGCGCCTCGAGGTTCCTGAGGAACGAATTGCGCACCGCGGAGGAATAGAAACCGGTCGGTGAAAAGCGGTGCAGCAGCACGTCGCCTTCCTCGAGCGTCATCAGCCGCGCTTTCCATTCCGGCGGGATCGGGCTTTCCTGAGTCAGCAGCGGGCGGGTGCCGAACTGGAAGCAGATCTGCCCGAGCTCGGGATTGCCGATCCAATTCTCCCACTCGTCAAGGCGCCACACGCCACCGGCCATGACGATCGGCACGCTGTCGGCGATGCCCTCGGCGCGCATCGTTTCGCGCAGCTCCTTGACCCGCGGGTAGGGGTCCTGCGGCTGGCGCGGATCTTCGGCGTTGCTGAGGCCGTTGTGGCCGCCGGCCAGCCACGGGTCTTCGTAGACGACCGCGGCGAGCCATTCGGCGGCCTTCGAATAGGCCCGCTTCCATAGTGCGCGGAAAGCGCGCGCCGAGCTGATGATCGGCAAGTAACTGACGCCGTAGGAGGCGGCGATCTCGGAGAGCTTGTAGGGCATGCCCGCGCCGCAGGTGACCCCGGTGACGAGGCCCTTGGTGCGCTCGAGCACGCCGTGGAGGACGCGCTGCGCGCCGCCCATTTCCCACAGCACGTTGATGTTGATCGCGCCCTTGCCCGACGCGATGTCGTAGGCGCGCTGGACCTGCGCGACGGCACCGTCGATCGCATATTGGATCAGCTCTTCGTGCCGCTCGCGGCGGGTCATCCCATGATAGACCTGGGGCACGATCCGCCCCTCGGGATCGTAGCTGTCGGCATTGACCGCGGACACGGTGCCAATGCCGCCGGCCGCCGCCCAGGCGCCGCTGCTGGCGTGATTGGTCGCGCTAACGCCCTTCCCGCCTTCGATCAGCGGCCAGACTTCACGGCCACCATAGATGATGGGCTGCAGCCCTTTGAACAAATTGCGTCTCCCCGGCGCAGCTGCGCCATTTCGCTGCGGCCATATAGGGCCGCTTATCGGGAGAAGCGAATGTTTTGGAAGGCGCGGAGTTCCTAAGCGAGCGCGTAATCGAGCCCGATGTCGACCGCCGGCGCGGACTGGGTGATGCGGCCGACGGAAATGAAATCGACGCCGGTCTCGGCAAGCGCGCGGATCGTGTCGAGCGTGACGCCGCCCGAGGCTTCGAGCGGAACCCGGCCCGCGACCAGGGCGACGGCCTCGCGCAGCATCGCCGGATCCATATTGTCGAGCAGCAAGCGGTCGGCGCCGGCTGCAAGCGCCGGTTCGATCTGGTCAATGCGGTCGACCTCGACCTGGACGGGGAGCCCGGTGCCGGCAGCCTTCGCCCGGCCCACCGCCTCGGCGACGCCGCCGCAAACCGCGACATGATTGTCCTTGATCAGCAGGCCGTCGTCGAGGCGCATGCGATGGTTCTGCGCCCCGCCCATGCGCGTCGCATATTTCTCCAGCAGGCGGAGGCCCGGCAGAGTCTTGCGCGTGTCGAGAAGCACGGCGCCGGTGCCGGCGATCGCATCGGCATATCGGCGCGTGAGCGTGGCGATGCCGGACAAATGCTGAAGGGTGTTGAGCGCCGAGCGCTCGGCGGCGAGCATCGCCCGCGCATTGCCGCTGAGGCGCATCAGGATCGCACCGGCCTCGATGCGGTCGCCGTCGCGCTGGGCCTGATCGATTGCCACTTGCGGATCGAGCGACCGGAAGAATGCCGCCACAATTTCAATTCCGGCAAGAACGATCGGCTCCCGCGCGCGCAATTCGGCGGTGAAGCGCGCTTGCTCGGGGATGGTCGCGCGCGAGGTGACGTCGCCGCCGCTGCCGAGATCTTCGGCCAGCACGTTGCGGACGAAGGCGCTGAGGTCGAAGTCTTCGGGCAGGGACATGCGCCCGGTCTAGGGTCCAGACCCATAGCCGGCAACGGTCGTGACGGAGCGGATTTCGGTGCAGGGCTAGGAGCGAGGAGGGAGCGATGTGGATGCATCGTGACCGACGAGCGACGCCGCCATGCGCCGAAAGCCGCCCGCCGCCGGAGGCGGTCGCCCTTGCCGGTTATGCGTCTGGACCCTTAGGACGCGGGCTCCTCGGCTTTCAATATGCGCCAGCGCCCGTCCTCATATTTATAGGGCAGCGCTTCGCCGGCGCGGAACGCCGACCCGTCCCATCCGTGGACCGTGATGCTGACGGATCCCTCGCCGATGTCGATGCTGTTGAAGCTTTGATCCTGCTCGCGCAGCCGGGTCGAGGTCGCAGTGCCTGCCTGGACCACGAGCACTCCGCCGATACGGGTGACGAGATCGCCAGAATCCTGCGCGGACGCGTGATGCGCGTGACCGGCAAGGAGCATGTCGACGCCGGATTCCTCGACCACGTCGAGCGCCAGTTCCTGGCGGCCGATCGCGCGCTCCAAATTCTCGCCGACCCTCAGCGCGAACAAAGGATGATGGGTGACGAGGATGCGCACCGCTTCCGACGGAGTGCGCGCAAAGGTCTCGCGGATGAACTCCACCTGCTCCTTGTTGATCCGGCCGTCCTTGAAGGTCAGCGAGCGCGCAGTGTTGATCCCGAGCACCGCGACGCCGGGTAGCTCGACGAACGGGCACAGGGTTTCGTCGATGAAGCGGCGGTACCGCGCGAGCGGCGAAAGGAAGCGCCGGAGCACATCGTACAGCGGGACGTCGTGGTTGCCCGGCACGCCGATGACTTCGTGCCCGGCGTCGCGCAACGCCTCGAGGAATCGGCAGGCCTGGCGGAATTGCTCGGTCCGCGCCCGCTGCGTGAAATCGCCGCTGACTACGACCAGATCGGGCCGCAGCGCATCAACCTCGCCGCGCACCGCCTCGACCAGGAGATCGTCGTGGGCGCCGAAGTGGAGGTCAGACAGATGAACCAGGCGTGGCATCGTCCGCGCCCAACGCACGACGCCGCGCAGCGGTTCACGCGGATTCGGCCAGCAGCTGGCCGGACGAGGCCCTTCCCGGAATGGGAAGGGCCTCGCCTCTTATTGACCCGAAGTGATCGGGAAGCCGCGGCGCAGCAGCAACGCGTTCACATCCGGATCGCGGCCGCGGAACTGGCGATAGGCCTCCGCCCGGTCGAGCTCGTTACCCGTGGCGAGAATGATCCGCGCAAAACGCTCGGCGATCGTCTTGTTGAACGGATCGCCGGTTTCCATGAACGCCGCCCAGGTGTCGGCGTCCATGACCTCCGACCAGAGGTAGGAATAATAGCCGGCGGAGTAAGCGTCCGAGCTGAACAAATGTCCGAACTGCGGCAGCCGGTGCCGCATCACCATTTCCTTCGGCATTCCGATCGCCGCCAGCGTCTGCCGCTCGAAAGCGTCCGGATCGATGTTGCCGTCCGGGTCGAGGTGAAGCTTCATGTCGACAAGGGCCGAGGACAGATATTCGACCGTCTCGAAGCCCTTGTTGAAGGTATTCGCTTTCTCGATCTTCTGGACCAGCGCGGCCGGCATCGGCTGTTTGGTCTGATAATGCAGCGCGAACCGGTCGAGAACCGGGCGCGTGAGCAGCCAGTTCTCGTGCACCTGGCTCGGATATTCGACGAAGTCGCGCTGGCTCCCGCCGAGCGAGGGATAGGTGACGTCGACCAGCAAATAATGGATCGCGTGGCCGAATTCGTGGAACAAGGTCTCGGCGTCAGTGAGGCTGATCAGCACCGGCTCGCCCGGCGACGGCTTGTTGAAATTGTTGTTGTTCGACGCCAGCACGATGTCGTCACCGGTGAGGCGCGCGCGGCTGCGGTAGGTCGTCATCCACGCGCCCGAGCGCTTGCCCTCGCGGCCATAGGTGTCGAGGTAGAACACGCCCAGCGTCTTGCCGGTCTTGCCGTCGGTTACCTCCCAGGTGCGGACGTCCGGGTGGAAGACCGGCACCGCGCCGGTATTTTCCTTGAACTGCATGTCGTAGAGCTGGCCGGCCATCCAGAACATGCCGTTGACCAGGTTCGACAGCTCGAAATAGGGCTTGATCTCGTCCTGGCTGAGGTCGAAGCGCGCCTTGCGCACCTTCTCCATATAATAACGGTAATCCCACGGCTCGATGCCGCCGCGGATTCCATCGCGGCGCGCAAGCGGCTGCATGTCGCGGACCTCCTCATGGACCCGCGCGACCGCGGCCGGCCAGACCCGCATCATCAGGTCCATCGCCCGCTCCGGCTGCTTGGCCATCGTGTCCTGCATCCGCCAGTGGGCGTGTGTCGGATAGCCAAGCAGCTTGGCGCGCTCGGCGCGCAGCTTCACGATCTGCGAGATGATCGCATTGGTGTCGTTGGCATTGCCGTTGTCGCCGCGGCTGACGAACGCCCGCCACACTTTTTCGCGCAGCGCGCGATTGTCGCCGAACGTCAGGATCGGCTCGACCGCGGAGCGGGTGTTCCGGATCGCGAAAGTGCCGGCGGGAAGGCCCTTGTCCTTGGCGACAGCGGCCGCGGCATTGCGCATGTCCTGCGGAACGCCCCGCATCTCGGCCGCGCTCGCGCGGATGAAGGTGGCCTCGTCGGCGAGGAGGCGCGAATTGAACTCGGCAAAGAGCGAGGACAGCTGCTTGTTCATCTCGGTCAGCCGCGTCTTCTGCTCTGGATTGAGCTTTGCGCCGCGCCGGACGAAGCTTTCATAGGTCCGCTCGAGGAGGCGATTCTGGACCGCGGTCAGGCCGAGGCTCGCGCGGTTGTTGTAGAGCGTCTCGATCCGCTGGAAGAGCTTCGGGTTGAGAACGATCTCGTCATAGGCCGCAGTCAGCTTGGGCGACCATTCCTTGTCGAGCGCCTGATATTCGGGCGTCGAGAGATTGTCGGTCATCACCCCGAATACCGCGTTGACGCGATCCAGCCGCCGGCCAGCCCTCTCGCCCTCTTCGATCGTATTGGCGAAGGTCGGCGGTTGCGGATTGTTGGCGATCGCCTCGATCTCGCGGCGCTGTTCGTCGATGGCAAACTGGAAGGCGCCCGGGAACAGGTCGGGGCGGACCTGGTCCCACGGCGGGACCCCCTGGTACGGCCCCGTCCATTCTTTCAGCAGGATATTGTCCGGCACCGGCACGAGCGCAGCAGGCGCGGGCGCGGGCGCCGGGCCGCTTGCAACCATAGGCACAGCCGGCTCGACACCAGCATCGGCATGCTGTGCGGCGCATCCGCACAGAGCAATCGCAGCGCTTCCGACGAGCAATTGACGAACCATGGAATCTCCCCTTCGGAACTGAATTTCGCGACCCCGCTCTACTCTTCGCGCCGGAAGCCGCAAGCCGGGGTTCGACCAACGGCCGCCAGGGGTCTGACGAGCGACTGGCCGATCGATCAAAAATGCATGAACATCAGCAGTTTAACATCGATGCCAAAGCCCCGCTCTCGCATCTGCGCGGCGAACGCCGGAATCTCTTGTCGCGCAACCAGGTGCACGCGAATATCCTCATTTTCGTCGCCGCCGCCCTCGCCGACTCTTCGCACGCCGTGCGCGCGCACGAGGGTGAAGCTTTCGGACAGCATCCCGGGTGATGCGTAGAAGTCGCCGAGGCGCTCGATCCGGTCTGCGGTGAAGCCGGTCTCCTCCTCAAGCTCCTTCACGGCCGTGCTTTCGACGGTCGCATCAGCATCCTCGTCGCCGACGAGGCCGGCGGGAAGTTCGAGGCAGCGCCGGCCGGGCCCGATCCTCGGCTGCTCGATCAGGATCACCTTGCCGTCATATTCGGCGAGGATAACCACCGCCTGGATGTCGTTCGTGCGGCTGACGAATTCCCATTGGCCGCGCTTCATCGCGCGGATGTATTTCCCCTCCCACATGACCTCGGTGGGCGCGTCCTCGTCCGTCACAGTTCGATCAGCTTGTCGGGGATTTCGTTGGGATTGTCCTGACTCTTGGGGAAATGCTCGGCCAGAACCACGCCGACCCTTTCGATTGCGGCAGCCATCCCGTCGGCAATCCGGCCTTCCTTCACTTCGCGTATCATCGCCGCCATCGCCTCGCCCCAGGTTTCCGGCGTCGTTACTTTGGTGATCGCCTCATCGGCGACGATCTCGGCGCGATGTTCGGCCAGCGACAGATAGATCAGGATGCCGGTGCGGCCGACGGTGCGGCGCTCGGCGGCCGCCTTGAATAAGGCGATCGCCCTGCGGTGCGCGCGGCGCGTCTTGGTTGCGGCCGGCGTCAAAGCGAGGCGCAGCGGCATGTAGCGCAGGACCAGCAGCACGGCGGTAAATTTAGCCACGGCGAGGACGAGCAAGAGCGTCAGCAGCTCGCGCAGGCTCGGCTCCGGCCGCCAGCCGCCCATGAACAGGTCGAACCAGAAGCGAAGAAGGTCCGGAAAGGCGGCGAAGATCGCAAGCGTGCCAATCAGCACCAACAGGGCCCAGTGAAGCGCGACGTCGTGATAGGCGTCGCTCGCCTGCGTCGCGACGGCGACGATCTCGCCGTCGGTTTTCGCCTCGACCGCCGCGATTGCAGCACTGACCTTCTGATGGTCGGCTTCGGTCAGCTGCATCACCA
>DATLGK010000052.1:0-6501 GCA_035540475.1 Sphingomicrobium sp. | reverse complement strand
ACATAGGCCTTGTAGCCGCCGACCAGCTCCTGCGTTCGGGTGGTGAGGCGCTTGTCGTCGGCCGGGACGATTGCCGCGGCGGCGGGCGAGGCGGCGATCCCGGCGATCAGCAGCTCGGCGGCGGCGACGCTGCCCGCGATCCTGACCATTTCGCGCATGAAGGCGCGGCGCTCCATGCCTTCGTGGGTGAAGCGGTCGTAAAGGAGGATGGCCTTTTGCCGGGTGCTTTGGTCGGTCATCGGCCCTCTTTCGTCGTTGCGAGCGGAGCGAACAATCCCATCGGCTGGATTGCCACGCGGCTGCCCCGCTCGCAATGACGGTGTGGTTTACGCTGGCTGCGGCTGGGCGGGCTGGATCTGCGCCTGGGCTTCGTCGTCCTTCTGCCAGCCGCGCTGGAAAGCCTCGCGCGCCTTCAACCGTTCGACATAGCGGGTGAAGCTCTCGCGCTGCGGCAGCGTGCCGAACTGCGTGCCCCACAGGACCGCCGAGCCGAGATAGACGTCGGCCGCCGTGAACCGATCGCCGCACAGATAATCGCGCTGAGAGAAAAGCTCATCGATCAGGTCCACGGCCTTGTCATAGCTGCCGTAGCCGAACATCCGCTGCTGCTCCTCGCTCGGCTGCCAGCCCGCGTAATTGTTGGTGACTGCCTGCTCGAGCGGCCCGGCGGCGAAGAACAGCCAGCGGTAATAATCGGCCTTCTCTTCATCGCGAGGGGCGAGCCCGGCCTTGGGGAAGACATCGGCGAGATAGGCGCAGATCGCCGCGCATTCGGTCAGGATCCGGCCGTTGTGCTTGAGCGCGGGCACCTTGCCGAGCGGATTGATGCCGAGATAGCGATCGCTCTTCATCTGGTCGTAGGGGATGATCTCCGCCTCATAGGGTTCGCCGACTTCTTCGAGCATCCAGCGCACGATGCGGCCGCGGGACTGCGGGTTGGTGTAGAGTATGAGGTCGGCCATCATCGTCTCCCTTTTTTGCTCTTTTGTGGAACAAACAGGGAACTACACCGCTTCGAGCGCCTGCTCAAGCATCTCGAGCATAGCTTTCAGGCTGTTCACTCGAATCGCGCCCCGGCCGATCGCGCCGAAATGTTCGACGCGGTGGATCGTATCTCCGCCGCGGCGGGCTAGCGCCATATGGACCAAGCCCTCTTCGCAGCCGTCACCGGCCGGCCCGGCAAAGCCGGTGACTCCGAGCGAAACGTCGGCCGTGGAGCGAGCCAGCGCGCCTTCGGCGAGCGCACGGGCGACCGGTTCGGAGACGGCATCGTTGTGCTCGAGCAGGCCGGGATCGATGCCGAGCAGCTCGGTCTTGGCTTCCTTGGTGTAGGTGACGAAGCCGCGCTCGAAGCCGTGGCCCGCGCCTTCGATGTCGGTCAGAAGCGCGGCCAGCATTCCGCCGGTGCAGCTCTCGGCCGTGGCGATGGTCAGCTTTTTGTCGCACAGGCGGCGCATCAGCCGCTCGGCCTGCTCATCCAGATGATCGGGAAGAGCAGGCTCGAGCGTCTCGCTCAACCGCGCTCTCCCTTGCCCGGCTGGGGTTCCGGAGCTGGTGGCACAGGCGTTCCAGGCGCAGGCGCGGCGGCGCCGCGTTCGGCGGCCGACTGGTCACGAACCGCGCGGAATTCGCTGTCCTGACTCCAGTTCGGCCAGTCGCGGGAATTGGCGAGCCGCCGGGCGACGAGATGCAACATCTGCGCATCCTGCGTCATGCCGGAGAGGTCCCAGCTCGGGTCGTATTCGTCATCCTGCTGGTGGTAACGCTTGGCGGTATAATCCGCCGCGAGGGCATTGCCGCGGGCCAATCCCCCGTTCACGAGGTTGCGCCCGGGAGTCAGGCTGACTGCGGGAACGCCCACTTTGGCGAACGGGAAATGGTCTGACCGGAAGAACCCGCCCGCTTCCGGACGGGGGTCGGGCGTGAAGCTGCGGCCTTGGCGCTGCGCTTCGGCAATCAGGAGATCGAGGAGATTGAGGCGCGCGGTGCCGGAAATGCTGAAGTCGCGCGCGCGGCCCCAGACGCTCATCGAATCGGTGTTGAGGACCGCGACGGTCTTGGCCAGCGGGTAAAGCGGGTTCCGGGCATAATATTCGGACCCGAGAAGGCCCTTTTCCTCGGCCCCGACGGCAAGGAAAAGGATCGAGCGCTCGGTCCGCGGCAGCCGCGCGAAGGCCCGGCCCTGTTCGATCAGGTGGCTGGTGCCGGTTGCATTGTCGACCGCGCCGTTGAAGATCCGGTCGCCGTTCGCATCCGGCTCTCCGATACCGAGATGGTCGTGGTGCGCGGTAAAGATCACCGTCTCGTCGGGATAGCGCGTGCCGGGGAGAATGCCCGCGACATTGTAGGACGTGATCGTCTCGGTCCGCGCCTGGAGGTTGGCGGACAAGGTCGCCTTGAGCGGAATCGGCTGGAACACGCGAGTCCTGGCTGCCGCCTTGGCGCGTTCGAAATCGAGGCCGGACGCGGCGAAGATCTGCTCGGCGAGGGGCCGCTGGATCCAGCTTTCGAATGCCGTGTGCCGCGCCGCCGGATCGGTCCGGACGATATCGAACATGGTGTTGGTGTTGGAATTCTTGACCGTCGCCCAGCCGTAGGACGCGGGCTCGGTCTCGTGGACAATCAGGACGCCGGCAGCGCCGCGCCGGGCCGCCTCCTCATATTTGTAGGTCCAGCGCCCGTAATAGGTCATGGCCTTGCCGCCAAAGTCGCCTTCGCCGCCCTCGAAATCGGGATCGTTGACGAGCACGACGAGCAATTTGCCGCGCACGTCCTGGCCCTTGAAATCGTCCCAGCTGCGTTCCGGCGCCGAGACGCCGTAGCCGACGAAGACCAGCGGAACATTGGCGAGGCTGACGCTCGTCTGGCCGTTCATCGGCGCGCGCACGGCGATCTGCTCGCCCTGGGTCAGGGATTGGGTCTGACCGTTGCCGAGGTTGAGCTGCAGCTGCGGCGCGCCGACGATGTCCGACTTCAGCAGCGGCACCCGCTGGGTCCACTGGCGCTTGCCGTCGATCACCTCGCCGCCCGGCTGGAGGCCGGCGGCCTGGAACTGCTTGGCGATGTAATCGACCGTCATCTGCTCGCCGCGGGTCGCGGGCGCGCGGCCCTCATAGGCGTCGGACGAGAGGATGCGGATATGCTGCTTGAGCCGGTTGGCGTCGAAGGCCGGCGCGGTCTGGGCGGCCAGAGGCGCCGCGGCCAGCGCGAACGCGCTCACCGCGAGCAAGCGGAAATGTCTCATCGTCTCTCCCCATCATCGAACGTGCGGGCGCGCACCGCCCGCAAGGACGGCTCGCGCCGCAAAAGGTTGCAAAGGCGCGACTAGTTATCGCGGGCCCAGGAGGGAAGGGCCTAGTACAGGTTGTTGCGACAAGCGGCGCGAACGACGTCAGCCCCACGCAAATATCTCACGGTTGGATGCGTCCCATGCCCCGGATCCGGAGCGCCAACTTTTTCACGCGATCGGTGAGTCTGGCGGAGGCCATAATTGAGACATTTGTCTTGACATGAGACTTATATCTCTTATTGGCTGAGCACACGAGGAGAGTGCGAACGATGACGCTGACACGTGAAATGATGGACCGGGCGTTAGACGAACACTTCGGCTATGAAGCTCGGGATGATGTAGCCGGAGTGCTCGCGACACTCACGGACGATGTCGAGCATGACGTTGTGGGATGGCCTTTCGGCCCGAGCCGCGGGCGCGAGCAAACTCGCGCCTTTTATGAGGCGACATTTCCGGACCTCGCGCAGGGCAAGGTCCAGTGCATCCGCCGGCTATACGGTGACGGCTTCGTCGTCGATGACTCAATTTGGAGCGGCATTGCGAAGGGGCGGCCGTTCGGTTTTGAGGGCAGGGGCCGCCCGCTTGAGTTCCGGCTCCTGCATGTCCTCGAATTTGCGGATGACGGCCGGATCAGGCGCGAAAATGTATGGCTCGATCTCGCCGCAATTCAGCAGCAGCTGACCTGACATGGCGCGCGAGGACAACGGAAAGCGGACAA
The DNA here is from genome assembly GCA_035540475.1 of Sphingomicrobium sp. GTDB lineage: Bacteria > Pseudomonadota > Alphaproteobacteria > Sphingomonadales > Sphingomonadaceae > Sphingomicrobium. The sequence continues at coordinate 2,494 of DATLGK010000052.1, read as the reverse complement.
ACCACCGCCGCCGAACGCGACGAGCGTTGTTGGAGGCAGCGCTTCGCCTGTGCGCCCGTGGTCAAAAACCCACGCTCGACCAAGTGGCCGAGGAGGCCCTTGTCTCCCGCGCCACGGCTTACCGATATTTCGCCAATATCGACGCCTTGCTGACGGAAGCGTCGCTGCACATGGTCTTCCCTGACGCTGAACAAACCTTCGATCCGAGCGACGTCGATGTCGTTCGACGGCTCGAGAAGGCTGACGCCGCTGTGGCGCAGATGATCACCAGCAATGAGCCTTCGCTGCGCCTGATGATCAGCACGGCCGTTACGCAGCCACTTGGCAACAAGGACTTACCTGTCCGGCAGAATAGACGCTTACCTCTTATCGAGGCGGCACTGGCACCGGCACGGCACCAGTTTAGCCCCGAAGTGTACAGGCGGCTTACGGCCGCTCTCGGTCTGGTGATCGGTAGCGAAGCGATGCTTGCTTTCAAGGACGTGCTCGGTCTGGACGAGCGAGAAGCGGCTGACGTGCGTCGCTGGATGATTGGTGCTCTTGTTCGTGAAGCGAGGAGCTCGTGATGCGCTCATCGATGTGGCAGAGACAGCTTCTGAAAGGCACGCGCTGCGTGATTGCGATGGCCGTGGGTTTCGCGGCCATCGGAGGCTCGCCGGCCGTCTCGCAAGAAGTGACGCGCGGATCGTCAGCGCAGCAGCCGACATATCTGCTCGTGTTCAACAAGCCGGGGCGGAATTTCGCCAGGCTTGGCGAGATGCGCGAGCTAGCCCTTCAGCACCGCGACATGTACCTCAAGTGGGCCGATACCGGTGAAATCATCGTCAGCGGACGCCTGGAAGGCGAGCCGGTGCTAGGGATCACGGTGTTCCGCCGTGGAGCGGATGAACAGGCAATCCGTCGCGCCCTGGATACCGATCCCCTTGTCAAAGCCGGTGTGCTCGAAGTCGAGTTCAGACGCTGGACCATTCAGATGGGTGCGCTTCTCGACCGACGCGACGGAGATTAGGGCACCGCCGAACGCCCTGCCGACGCGGACGAACGGCAATGTCAAAACGCGGCGGAAGCTGCAGCTATTCCTAAGGGGACGCGAACAAGGGGCGCAGGAGTCCGAGAAGTTCATGGCGCAGATGCCGCCGAGCCAGGCGCAGTGTAACGCTAGCTTCTGCCCGACATGTCCCCCGCGACATGCCTGCGCGCGAGGCCATGGTCGCGCTGTCGTCTGCATAGCGCTGGTCCGGCTTACTCTGCTGCCGGCGCCTCGCCGCTCGCCTTTTTCTTGGCCGGAGGCTTTGCCTTCTTGCCCTTGGCGGGCTTGGGCGCGGCGGGCGTGATCTCGAACGCCGGGGCGTTGTCCTTGATGCGGACCTTGACCTCGCCGCCGTTGACCAGCTTGCCGAACAGCAATTCCTCGGCCAGCGGCTGCTTGATCTTCTCCTGGACCAGGCGGCCCATCGGCCGAGCGCCGTAAAGCTTGTCGTAGCCGCGATCGACCAGCCACTGCCGCGCCTCGTCGTCCAATTCGATGTGGACGCCGCGATCGGCGAGCTGAAGCTCGAGCTGCAGGATGAACTTGTCGACCACGCGCGCGACCACCGCCGGCGGCAGGTAGGAGAAGGGCACGATCGCGTCCAAGCGGTTGCGGAACTCGGGCGTGAACATCTTCTTGACCGCGTCCTCCTGCGCGTCCTCGCGGCTGCCCGCTCCGAAGCCGATGCTTTCGCGCGCCATGTCGGCCGCGCCGGCATTGGCGGTCATGATGAGGATGGTGTTCCTGAAATCGACCGTCTTGCCGTGGTGGTCAGTGAGCTTGCCGTTGTCCATCACCTGGAGGAGGATGTTGAACAGGTCCGGGTGCGCCTTCTCGATCTCGTCAAGCAGCAGCACGCTGTGCGGGTGCTGGTCGACCGCGTCGGTCAGGAGCCCGCCCTGGTCATAGCCGACATAGCCCGGGGGGGCGCCGATCAGCCGGCTGACGCTGTGGCGCTCCATATATTCCGACATGTCGAAGCGCTGCAGCGGGATGCCCATGACCGAGGCGAGCTGGCGCGCGACCTCGGTCTTGCCGACGCCGGTGGGGCCGGAGAACAGGTAATTGCCGATCGGCTTGTCGGGGTCGCGGAGGCCGGCGCGGCTGAGCTTGATCGCGGATGCGAGCTTCTCGATTGCCAGGTCCTGGCCGAAGACGACGCGCTTCAGATCGGCCTCGAGATGCTCGAGCACCTGCTTGTCGTCGGCGCTGACTGATTTGGGCGGGATGCGCGCCATGGTCGCGACGACCGCCTCGATTTCCTTGGGCGTGATCACCTTCTTGCGGCGGCTCGGCGGGACCAGCATCTGCATCGCGCCGACTTCGTCGATCACGTCGATCGCCTTGTCGGGCAGCTTGCGGTCGTGGATGTAGCGCGCCGACAGCTCCACGGCCGCCTTCACCGCGTCGTTGGTGTACTTGAGCTTGTGGAACTCCTCGAAATAGGGCTTCAGCCCCTTCACG
>DATLGK010000051.1:0-5145 GCA_035540475.1 Sphingomicrobium sp. | reverse complement strand
GTTGTCATCCGCTCGACCGCGTCGCTGACGACGCGGATGTTGAGCCCGCTCAGGATGACGAAGGCGAGCGCGGCATGGATGAGGATGACGGCGGCAATCGCTTTCGCCTGTTCGGGCCGGTCGGCAGAGCCGCAATAGCTGGGCACGACGCTTTGTCCTCCGCCCGACAAACGCAGTTGCGCGCGGAAAGTTTGCGTCCCCCGCTTAGGACCCTAGTCCTCGTTGCGGCTGCGCTCGAGCCACTGCTCGAGCCATTTGATCGTATAGTCGCCGGCGAGGAATTCGGGGTCGCGGACCAGCTTCTGGTGGAGCGGGATGGTAGTCTTCATCCCCTCGACCACATATTCCTCGAGCGCGCGGCGGAGGCGGCGGATGCAGCTGTCGCGGTTGGAGCCGTAAACGATCAGCTTGCCGATCATGCTGTCGTAATAAGGCGGCACCTTATAGCCGGTGTAGAGCCCGCTATCGACGCGCACGTGCATGCCGCCCGGAGCAACGTAATTCTTCACGAGGCCGGGCGAGGGCGCGAAGGTTTCCGGATCCTCGGCGTTGATGCGGCATTCGATCGCATGGCCGTGGAGGTGGATCTGGTCCTGGGTGAAGCTCAGCCCTTCGCCCGTGGCGACGCGGATCTGCTCGCGCACCAGGTCGATCCCGCTGATCATCTCGGTCACCGGGTGCTCGACCTGGAGCCGGGTGTTCATCTCGATGAAGTAGAATTCGCCATTCTCGTAGAGGAACTCGATCGTCCCGGCGCCGCGATAGCCCATCTCGCTCATCGCCTTGCGCACCACTTCGCCCATGCGCGCGCGTTCTTCGGCGGTGATCACCGGCGAGGGCGCCTCCTCGAGCACCTTCTGGTGGCGGCGCTGGAGCGAGCAATCGCGTTCGCCAAGGTGGATCGCGCCGCCTTCGCCGTCGCCGAACACCTGAAACTCGATGTGGCGCGGGTTGCCGAGATATTTCTCCATGTAGACGGTGTCGTCGCCGAAGGCCGAGCGCGCTTCGGACGCAGCCTGGCTCATCAGGCTTTCGAGCTGCTCCTCTTCTGCGACGACCTTCATGCCGCGCCCGCCGCCGCCTGACGCGGCCTTGATCAGCACCGGATAGCCCGTCCTCGCCGCCAGGGATTTGGCTTCGGCAATGCTCGTCAGCGGCCCGTCGGACCCGGGGACGAGCGGCAGGCCGAGGCGCGCGGCGGTGCGCTTGGCCTCGATCTTGTCGCCCATGATCCGGATGTGCTCGGGCTTGGGGCCGACCCAGACGATGCCGTGGCTTTCGACGATCTCGGCGAATTGCGCATTCTCCGAGAGGAAGCCGTAGCCGGGATGGATCGCGTCGGCGTGGACGATTTCCGCGGCGGAGATGATGTTGGGGATGTTGAGATAGGATTCCGACGCCGGCGGTGGGCCGATGCACACCGTCTCGTCGGCCAGGCGCACGTGCATCGCGTCGGCGTCGGCGGTCGAGTGGACCGCGACCGTCTTGATGCCCATTTCGTGGCAGGCGCGGTGGATTCGGAGCGCGATTTCGCCGCGATTGGCGATCAGCAGCTTGTTGATGGCCATCAGCCGATGATCACCAGCGGCTGATCGAACTCGACCGGCTGGGCGTCGGCGATCAGGATCTTCTTGACCACGCCGCCGGTGGGCGCGGTGATCGGGTTCATCACCTTCATCGCCTCGACGATCAGCAAGGTGTCGCCGGCCTTGACCGCGGTGCCGACCTCAATGAACGCGTTCGCGCCCGGCTCGGGCGACAAATACGCCGTGCCGACCATTGGCGACTTGACCGTGGTTCCGGCAACGTCCTCGGCCGCAGCGGCCTGCTCCTGACCGGCAGGCGCGGCCGCGGCCGGCGCTGCGGCGGCAACAGGCGCCGAGGCCGCAGCGGGCGCTGTCCCGATGATCGCGGCCGGCTCGCGGCTGACTTTGATTCGACGCTCGCCGTCCTGGACCTCGATCTCGGTCAGCTCGTTCGCGGTCAGCAGCTCGGCGAGCTCGCGGACCAGCGAGGGATCGATGCGCATGTCGCTGTCCTTCGTGCCCGGCTGGGCGCTGCTCGCCGCTGGCTTGCGCGGTTGGGCCATTGGTATTCGTCCCCTGTTTGTGTCCGGCTCGGCGGTCCGTATCGCGGCGGTGCCTTTGCAGAGGCTGCGCGCCGCGTCCAGTATCGGCCGCGCCGTCAATTGCCCCGCGCCGCTGGCCTTCCTATCTGCACTTTGTCAATGAGTCTCAACGCCAGCCTTGGTATCCGCGTGAATGGCGAGCAGCGCCGCGTCGAGTGCGGCAGCAGCGTCGCGGCAATGTTGCGCGCGCTCGGGATCGACCCTTCGCGGGTGGCCGTAGAGCGCAACCTCGAAGTAGTGCCGCGCTCGGCCCTGGATCAGATGCGGGTCGAGGACGGCGACGAATATGAGATCGTGCACTTTGTTGGAGGGGGGTAGTGACGGCGCGGCAGAAGATGGAGGAAGACAATTGGAGCGTCGCCGGGCGCAGCTTCACCTCGCGGCTGATCGTCGGCACCGGCAAATATAAGAGCTTCGAGGAGAATGCGGCCGCGGTCGAAGCTTCGGGCGCCGAGATCGTCACCGTAGCCGTGCGGCGGGTCAATATTTCCGACCCCAACCAGCCGCGACTGACGGACTTCATCGACCCCAATAGGGTCACCTATCTGCCCAACACCGCCGGCTGCTTCACCGCCGACGAGGCGATCCGGACGCTTCGCCTGGCGCGCGAGGCCGGCGGCTGGACCCTGGTCAAGCTGGAAGTGCTGGGGGAAGCGAAAACGCTCTACCCCGACATGCGCGAGACGCTGCGCGCGACCGAGGTGCTGGTCAAGGAAGGCTTCGAGCCGATGGTCTATTGCGTCGACGATCCGATCGCCGCGAAGCAGCTCGAGGAAGCCGGCGCGGTGGCGATCATGCCGCTCGGCGCGCCGATCGGCTCGGGCCTCGGGATCCAGAACCGGGTGACGATCCGCCTGATCGTCGAGGGCGCGGGCGTTCCGGTGCTGGTCGACGCCGGCGTCGGGACGGCGAGCGACGCCGCGGTGGCGATGGAGCTCGGCTGCGACGGCGTGCTGATGAACACCGCGATTGCCGAGGCGCGAGACCCGGTGCTGATGGCGCGGGCGATGAAGTCGGCGGTCGAGGCGGGACGGCTCGCCTATCTGGCGGGGCGCATGGGCAAGCGCCGCTATGCCGACCCGTCGAGCCCGCTTGCCGGCCTGATCTAGCAACGCGGGTGAGCCCCGTGCGTTTTGCGGCGCGTGGGCCCCAGGACAACCGACTATGCCGCCGAGCGCGAGGCGATGGTCGAACGGCAGCTCAAGCGCCGCGGCATTACCGAGCGAGCCATTCTCGACGCATTCCGCGCGGTGCCTCGGGAGCTGTTCGTAACCGCGGACCTTGCCCATCTCGCTTATGCCGATCAGCCGCTGCCGATCGGCGCCGGCCAGACCATCTCCCAGCCTTATGTGGTGGCAATGATGGTGCAGGCCGCCGCCATCGGTGCGGAGGACAAGGTGCTCGAGGTCGGGGCCGGCTCGGGCTATGCCGCGGCGGTGATCAGCCGGGTCGCGCGGCGGGTGATCGCGATCGAGCGCCACCATGAGCTGGCCGCGAGCGCGCGCGATCGCCTTCGCCGCCTCGGCTATGACAATATCGAGATCGTGGAGGGCGATGGCTCTCGGGGATATGAGGGCGAAGCGCCGTTCGACGCGATCCTTGCCGCGGCGAGCGGCAACCATGTCCCGCAGCCGCTGATCGACCAGCTCCGCGACGATGGCCGGCTGGTGATGCCGGTCGGCGATCCGGGCTGGGTCCAGCAATTGACCAAGGTGACCAAAGGGCCCGGGGGCGCGACGGTGCGCGAGAATCTCGGCGGGGTGCGGTTCGTGCCGCTGATCGGGGCAGAGGGCTGGGGCGGCGCCTGACGCCCCCCGTCCAAGCCGATTCGGATTCAGTTTAGGCTAACCCGACTGGGGTTGCCCATGTAAATGTCTGAACAGACGGGGGTTTTATAAGACGAACGTTGGCAATGGGACGCGCATATCCACCGCTTATGCCCAATCTCGACCACAGCGAGGGACTGGAGATTTCTCGGAGCAACCCAGCGCAATAATGATTGTTATGGAAGTGTGCCGTAGGAAGGGGTCGACGTGTCGCAGCGCCCGCCCGGCAAGGGCAGCTTTGCAACCGAGGTGGACGAGCTGGTCGAGCTGTTTCCGCACGAGCCGGCCGCGCTGACCCGGAAGCGGCACGCGCGGCCCGCGGAGCTGCAGGAACGGATCGATATCCACGCCCGCCTGTTCGAGCGGGCCTGGCAGCTCGACCGCAAGGACCGGCGCCGCACTTGAAACGCTAGGCTTTTGCTTTTTCGCGCAGCTTGCTGATCGTCGTCGCGTTGCTGATCTGTTCGACGTCCGTCTTGCAGTGAAGGAGGCGGATGCCCTTGCGGGCGAGAGCCTCGTCGAGCGCCGGCGCGAAGTCGTCGGTCTTCTCCACCGTCTCTGCCCAGCTGCCGTATGCTCGGGCGAGGGCGGCGAAGTCGGGGTTGTTGAGCTCGGTCGCGCTGACGCGCTCGGGATATTCGCGCTCCTGGTGCATGCGGATGGTGCCGTAGCTGCCGTTGTCGGCGACGATCACCAGCAGGTCCGCGCCATATTGGGCGGCGGTGGCAAGCTCCTGCCCGTTCATGAGGAAGTCGCCGTCGCCGGCGACGCAAACCACCGGCCGGTCCCGGAAGCGCAAGCTCGCGGCGACCGCGGCGGGGAGGCCGTAGCCCATGGTCCCGCTGGTCGGCGCGAGCTGCGTCGGCATGGTGCCGTAACGCCAGTAGCGGTGCCACCAGCCCGAGAAATTGCCGGCGCCGTTGCAGACGATGGTGTTCTCCGGCAGCTTTTCGCGCATCGCCGCGACGCACGGGCCGAGGTCGAGCGCGACACCCTCGCGCGGCTGGGGCTCGCTCCATTCGAGCCACTCGCGGTGCGCCTCCTCGCCCGCTGAGAAGCGGACGAGGTCGGGGTCGATCCACTCGTCGACCATCTCGGCGAACTCGCCCATGTCGGCGCAGATCGGCAGGTCGGCATGGTAGACGCGGCCGAGCTCATTGGGGTCGGGGTGGACGTGGACCAGCGTCTGGC
>DATLGK010000050.1:0-2210 GCA_035540475.1 Sphingomicrobium sp. | reverse complement strand
GCGGCCCATGATCCAGATATTGTCGCCGCCGCCGCGATCGGAGGTGAAGGCGATCTCGGTCCCGCTGGGCGAGAAGCGCGGCTGCATGTCCCAGGCGTGGCCGCTGGTCAGCGGCCGCGCCTGGCCGCCGCTGATCGGCATCACGTATATGTCGCCAAGCAGGTCGAAGACGATCTCCCGCCCGTCGGGCGACACGTCGACGGTCATCCAGGTGCCCGAGCTTGTGTCGATCGGCACCTGCCGCCCCGGCCCGCGCGGTGCCGACACGTCCCACTTCTTGGGATCGGTCGGCGGCGCGGTCGGCGCGCCGAGGCCGCCCTGGGTCGCCGCCTTCTGCAGCTCCTGCGTGACGGGGCGCGGCTCCTGCTCGGCCTTTTGCGGCTGCAGCGGATCGGCCTTCCTGTCGGTTTCCGACGGCGGCGGCGCGACGGGCGGGGTCGGCGCCGGTGCGGGCGCGGGCTGCGCCTGGACGTTGACGGGGAGCAAGGCGGTAGCGGCAAGCAGAAGCGAACGGCGGCGCATGGAAGTCTCCTTGGGCGAAATCCTTGAACAGGCTTGCGCGCCAAGGCAATGGCGTTCGTAGATCGTTCGTCGAAGCAGGGCATCCGCTGGCTGGGGCAAGCAGATGCCGTCCGTGCCGCACGCTCTTCAGCTTCCGCATGCGAATGTCCGTTCTCGACCCATTGCGGACATTAGCGCCCAAGCTACAGTCGCACGTTGAGGAGTGATCGGGGATGTTCGCCCGAGCCGCCACGGCACTTGGGATGAATGCTGAGCATGTTAGTTTCCGGAACGGATTCGGGAGTTGCGTAGATGATTACACGCCGGACATTCGTTGCCCTGACCTCGGCCGCAGTGGCGGCGCCGGCGCTTGCGCACGCCAAAGCGCCGCAAGGGCGCATCGAGACGCTCAGCAAGTTCGACCCAAGCGACAAGGTGGAGCCGCGCGTGCGCGTCTGGCTGCCGCCGGGATACGGCAGCAGCCGCAGCGCTTACCGCACGCTCTACATGCTCGATGGCCAGTACGCCTTCGCGGGCGACAGCGACGGTATGAACTTCGCCACCGACCGCCGTGTCGCACGGCTCGTTGCAGCCCGTCGCATCAAGCCGACCTTGATCGTCGCCATCGACAATCTGGAGGACGACCGCTTCCTCCAGTACATGCCGCAGGCGATCTACGATCGATCGACGGGCGACCTGCGCGCCTCGATCGAGCGAGAGACCAAACGCACCGGCGCGGGCAAGAAGCTCGTCTCCGCGAAGTTCATTCAGTATCTGACAGAGCGGTTGAAGCCCCTCGTCGACGCGGGTTACCGAACCTCGCCAGACCGCCTGAACAGCGCCATCTTCGGCGCCAGCATGGCCGGCGTAATGTCCGGCGCCATTTTCGTGGAGGCTCAGCAGGCGTTCGGCCTCGGGGCCTGCATGTCGCCCAACTGGCCCATCTACGACCGCCGAATGATCGACCACCCGCAGCTGCTGTCGCTCTGGCCCGCTTTTTTCGCGCAACTCGGCGAGCCGCAGGGACGGCGCTTGTGGCTCGATCATGGCACGAAGATGATGGACGCGGGGATGGCGCCGCATCAGGCCGGCATCGCTCGACAGCTGACTAAGCAAGGCTGGCGCCCGGGCCGCAACCTGCAGACCCGCGTCTACCAGGGCGCGGGCCATGCTTACGCCGAAACGGCGGTGCAAATGGATGAGGTCCTAACCTGGTTGTTGGCGTAACATCGACGCCGCTCTGCCGAACGGCGAATGTCTGCTTTCACCCCCAAAGCAGACATTGGCTCAACCGCGCGCTTCGTTGGCGATTGTAACCGTCGCAGCGTTCAAGTAGCCGCGGCGCATGGCCGACACTTCTCAAGCGAACGCAGACACGCCGCCCGACCGACTGTCGCTCGACCCGCGCAGCCCGTACTTCGACCAGGACGTTCTGAGCCGCGGCATCGGCATCCGCTTCAACGGCCAGGAAAAGACCAACGTCGAGGAATATTGCATTTCCGAAGGCTGGATCCGCGTTGCCGCAGGCCGCAGCCGCGACCGCTTCGGCAACCCGATGACGATCAAGCTGAGCGGCCAGGTCGAGCCTTATTTCGAGACCCCGGCGCCCGACGCGGGCGAGCCCGCCTCAGGCGAAGAGGATCCGGGCGCCGCTCAGTAGGGCGTCGCGTCCGAAGGATAGCGCGGGCTGCGGCCGCCCCGCCGCTCCA
>DATLGK010000049.1:0-30275 GCA_035540475.1 Sphingomicrobium sp. | reverse complement strand
GCGGTCGAGCGCGATCACGTCCATATAGCCTTCGACCACGATCAGCCGCTTGGCGGCGCGGCTGGCGGGGGCGGCACGGTCGAGATTGTAGAGGGTGCGGCCCTTGTCGAAGAGGATCGTGTCGGGGGAGTTCAAATATTTGGGTTCGCCCTGGCCCATGATCCGGCCGCCGAAGGCGATCACGCGGCCGCGCGGGTCGCGGATCGGGAACATCAGCCGGCCGCGAAAGCGGTCGTAGCTGGCGGCGCCCTCGTCTGGCTGAATGACCATGCCGGTCTCGACCAGTCTGTCCTCGCCGAGGTGGGCGAGCGCCTGCTTGAGCTTCGTGCGCCCGTCGGGCGCGAAGCCGAGGCCGAAGCGCGCGATCACGTCCTGATCGATGCCGCGGCCCTTCAAATATTCGCGCGCGGCCGCGCCTTCGAGGCCCTGGAGCTGGTCGGCGTACCAGGCCTGCACTTCGGCCATCACGTCGGAGAGGCTGGCGGTACGGTCGGCGCGTTCCTTCGCCTGCGGGTCGGGCGCGGGGACGTCCATCCCGGCCTTGGCGGCAAGCTCCTTGACGGCGTCCATGAAGGGCAGGCCGCCATGGTCGGTCAGAAAGCGGATCGCGTCGCCGTGGGCGCCGCAGCCAAAGCAATGGTAGAAGCCCTTGTCGTCGTTGACGGTGAAGCTCGGCGTTTTCTCCTTGTGGAACGGGCAGCAGGCCTTCCACTCGCGGCCGGCGCGGATCAGCTTCACGCTTGGCGCGATGACCGCCGACAGGGTCGTGCGCGCGCGAAGTTCGTCGAGCCAGGCGGTCGAGAGGGTCACGAGATCGACCCTAGTCCGGCGCGATTCGCCCGCAAGCGGCCAGAGCGGATTTATCCACAGGTGCGAATCGGGGCGCCGGCGTGCCTCCTGCCGAACCCCTTGGTGAATATTTAACGTGGGTAAGTCCCGATCCGCTTGATTTCGAAGGATTCATTCCATGCTCGAAACGAGCTCAACAGGGTTAATCTGTCGGCCTTCCGAACATGGCGGCACAAGAACCGCCGGGCGGAAACAACGGGAGGGATATATGCTCAAGAAGATCGGCGGGCTTGCCCGCGCTCTCTACATCGTCCTCGCCATCGTCGCCGGCTTTGTCGCGCTGACGATGATGAACGTTCCGCTGGTGCTGGTCGTGCTCGGCCTGGTCGCCGGCCTCGCCGTGCCGCGGGACCGGTTGCTGCTGCTCGCAGCGCTGGTGATCGCGCTCCCGATCGTTGGAGCCGCGCTCGGCACTCTGCCGGCCGTCGGCGCGCAATTGACCGCCGTCGCCGCCAATCTCCAGCTTGGCGCAGCCGGGGCGCTTGCCACGGCCATGGCCATTTTCCTCTACGAACTGGTGATGGAAGGCGTGACCGGCCTCACCTCGAGCGAAAGCTCGGGCACGGCAGCCGCCGCCGCGAGATAGTTTCGAGCGTTCCTTTTCGGCTCCGCCGCTTCCCAGCGGCGGGGCCCTTTTTCTTTAGGACAGCTCGGCCTTGACCAGCGCCGACGCGCGGGCGGGCTCGATCGACGGGCCGAGCCGTTCCTTCACCAGCGCCATCACCCGGCCCATGTCCTTCATCGAGCTGGCGCCGGTCTCGGCGATGATCTCGCGGATCCTGGCGGTCGCTTCCTCGTCGCTCAGCTGCTGCGGAAGGAAGCGCTCGATCACCGCGATCTCGGCTTCCTCGGCTGCGGCGCGGTCGTCGCGGCCGCCCTTGCGGTAGAGGTCGGCGGATTCGCGGCGCTGCTTGACCATTTTCTGCAGCACTTCGGTCACGAGTGCATCGTCGTCCTTGGGAGCGCCGCCGGTGCGCGCCTCGATGTCGCGGTTCTTAATCGCGGCGGAGACCATCCGCAGCGTCGCGGTGGTCTCCTTGTCGCCGCCTTTCATCGCGGCGATGGTCGCGGCCTTGATGTCGTCCCTGATCATGCGTTCGGCACTAGCTGTGGATTTCTTGGCTGGCCAGCGTTGACCGGCGGCGGCAAAGCGCATAGCGGAAATGCCTTAGCGACATCGCCGTAATTTCATCCGCGGGAGCCCCTCTTGGCCGATCCTAGACCCTCGTCTGCGCCCCAACCTCCGGGCGCGACGGGAGTCGTGGTTTTCTCCGACGGACGTACCATCTGGGGCGAAGGGTTCGGGGCCGAGGGCGAGGCGGTCGGCGAGCTGTGCTTCAACACGGCGATGACCGGTTACCAGGAAGTGATGACCGACCCGAGCTACGCCAAGCAGGTGATCGCTTTCACTTTCCCGCACATCGGCAATGTCGGCGCCAATGACGAGGACATCGAGGCCGGGAACGCGCATGCGCTCGGCTGCCTGGTGCGCGAGGCGGTGACCGAGCCGAGCAATTATCGCGCGAGCCAGAGCTTTGGCGAATGGATGGCGAAATGGGGCCGGATCGGAATCGCCGGGGTGGATACGCGGGCGCTGACCAAGCTGGTGCGCGAGCAGGGGCCGCCGAACATCGCCATCGCGCATAATGCGAAGGGCGAGTTCGACCTCGACAAGCTTCAGCGCCTGGCCGCCGACTGGCCCGGCCTCGAGGGCATGGACCTGGCGATGGAGGTCAGCCGCCTGCAGGTCGAGCGCTGGACCGGGGGCAAGTGGGCGTGGGGGCAGGGCTATCAGCTTGGCGGCGACGACGAGAGCCGCCCGCATGTCGTCGCGGTCGATTATGGCAACAAGCGCAACATCTTCCGCTTGCTGTGCGAGGCGGGCGCGCGGGTGACGGTGGTGCCGGCGAGCGCCAGCTTCGACGAGATCATGGCCCACGAGCCGGACGGCTTCTTCCTGTCGAACGGTCCCGGCGACCCGGCCGCGACCGGCGAATATGCGGTTCCGGTGATCCGGGCGATGCTGGAGACGGGCAAGCCCCTGTTCGGCATCTGCCTCGGCCACCAGCTGCTGGCGCTCGCGGTTGGCGGCAAGACGTCAAAGATGTTCCAGGGCCACCGCGGCGCCAACCACCCGGTCAAGCGCCTCGACGACGGGCGGGTCGAGATCACCAGCATGAACCACGGCTTCGCGGTCGAGAGGGAAGGGCTGCCGGACAATGTCCGCGAGACCCACGTCAGCCTGTTCGACGGCAGCAATTGCGGGATCGAGCTGACCGACCGCCCCGCCTTCAGCGTGCAGTACCACCCCGAGGCGAGCCCCGGGCCGCAGGACAGCTTCTATTTGTTTGAAAAGTTCGTCGGGGCGATGAAGTGAGGAGATCATTTTTGCTCGGCACGCTAGTCGGCGCTGCGCTGGTATCCGCGTCTATGGTCGCGGCTCGTGTTCTCAAAGACCAGTCTCCGCAAACGAAACAGCCCGCTTCGCTCCTCGCGGTGACCTACACCAAACCTGATGGTCCCTTTGAGAATGTGAGTTTCAAAGGTGTATCGGACCCTGCTCCGACGAAGGAGCCAACGCCGTATCTTGTCGAAGTTGCGCGGCGCTGCCGCATTACAGCCTATCATCTCGAAGACAATGCGGGCGTCACCGATGTCAATTCCTCTGCTCGATGGTACACGAGACTTGCTGCGCTTTCGGATGATGCGTTCAACTGCCTGACCGAGGCCAGTAGACCTCCCTATCTTCGGATTGAGAAAACATTTGAGAGGTGCGAGCTTGGCGGTGCGGCGGATCAGCCCATCACCCTCGGCAGCGGTGAGCATGTTCCGGCAAGTCCCATTTGTCTGTCGAGGCAGGGCTGATGGGGGCGGCACGGTATTCGGCGCCGCAAGTCTTAGCCTTGAGGTTCGCCATCCCTGCCGCCGCGGCGTTGACCCTGTCCGCCTGCGCGACGACGGCGCGGATGCATGACCAGGCGCAGCTCAACAGCGTCGCGCTCGGCTGCGGGCTGGCGCTTGGCGAGCTGATCCAGGACGAGAGCGAGAAACGGCTGGTGCTGCTGATCCGCGACAATCCCAGCGCCGAGCAGCGCGCCTGCGTCGCCCAATGGGCCAAGCGCAACGGCCTCAAGCCGGTCTTCCTCCACATGAGTTTCGAGAGCTGATGCCCAAGCGCACCGACATCAATTCGATCCTGATCATCGGCGCCGGGCCCATCGTCATCGGCCAGGCGGCCGAGTTCGATTATTCGGGGAGCCAGGCGGTCAAGGCGCTGAAGGCCGAGGGCTACCGGGTGATCGTCGTCAATTCGAACCCGGCGACGATCATGACCGACCCCGAGCTCGCCGACGCGACCTATATCGAGCCGATCACGCCCGAGATCGTCGCCAAGATCCTCGAAAAGGAGCGGCCCGACGCGGTTCTTCCGACCATGGGCGGGCAGACCGCGCTCAACACCGCGCTGGCATTGTTCAAGGACGGCACGCTGGGCCGCCTCGGGATCGAGCTGATCGGCGCCAATGCCGAGGCAATCGAGAAGGCCGAGGACCGCCTCAAGTTCCGCGAGGCGATGGACAAGATCGGGCTCGAAAGCCCGCGCTCGCGGATCGCGCATACGCTCGAGGAAGCGCTCGAGGCGCTGGAGTTCGTCGGGCTGCCGACGATCATCCGTCCGAGCTTCACGCTCGGCGGCACCGGGGGCGGGATCGCCTACAACCGCGACGAGTTCGTCCAGATCGTGACCGGCGGGCTTGAGGCTTCGCCCACGACCGAAGTGCTGATCGAGGAATCGGTGCTCGGCTGGAAGGAATATGAGATGGAAGTCGTGCGCGACCGCGCCGACAATGCGATCATCATTTGTTCGATCGAGAATGTCGACCCGATGGGGGTGCACACGGGGGATTCGATCACCGTCGCACCGGCGCTGACGCTGACCGACAAGGAATATCAAAGGATGCGCTCGGCGAGTATCGCGGTGCTGCGGGAAATCGGCGTGGAAACAGGCGGTTCCAACGTCCAGTTCGCAGTCGATCCCAAGACCGGGCGGATGGTGGTGATCGAGATGAACCCGCGCGTCTCGCGGTCATCGGCGCTGGCGTCCAAGGCGACCGGCTTCCCGATCGCCAAGGTCGCGGCGCGCCTCGCGGTCGGCTACACGCTGGACGAGATCGCCAACGACATCACCGGCGGCGCGACCCCCGCGAGCTTCGAGCCGACGATCGATTATGTGGTGACCAAGATCCCGCGCTTCGCCTTCGAGAAGTTCAAGGGCGCGGACGCTCTGCTCTCGACCTCGATGAAGTCGGTCGGGGAAGTGATGGCGATCGGCCGCAGCTTTCACGAAAGCCTGCAGAAAGCGCTGCGCGGGCTGGAGACCGGGCTGACCGGGCTCGACCGGGTGCGCGAATATGAGGATGCGGACCCGGCGGAGATCGAAAGCGCGCTGGCGCGAGCGACGCCCGACCGGCTGCTGGTCGCGGCCGAGGCGCTGCGCCAGGGCTTCACGGTCGAGCGGATCCATCAGATCGCGGGGTTCGACCCGTGGTTCCTGCAGCGGCTGGCCGAGATCGTCGCGGCCGAGGAGGAGGTTCGGGTCAATGGCCTGCCGAGCGATGCGCGCGGGATGCGGCGGCTCAAGGCGCTCGGCTTTTCCGATACGCGGCTGGCGCAGCTCGCGCTTCGCTCGGCCCACCTCGACCGGGCGATGGGCGAAGCGGTGGCGGCCGGCGGGTCGGGCACCGTGCACAGCGCGGTGCGGGCGATGACCGGGGGCATCACCGAAGCCGAGGTGCGCGCGCACCGCCTCCGGCTCGGCGTGCGGCCGGTGTTCAAGCGCATCGACAGCTGCGCGGCCGAGTTCGATGCGGCCACGCCCTATCTCTATTCGACCTATGAAGCGCCCTTGTTCGGCGAGCCGGAGGACGAGGCCGACGTCTCGGACCGCCGCAAGGTGATGATCCTCGGCGGCGGGCCGAACCGCATCGGCCAGGGGATCGAGTTCGACTATTGCTGCTGCCACGCGGCCTTCGCTCTGGGGCGCGACCGCGAAGGCGCGGCGGGCGCGGGCTTCGAAGTGATCATGGTCAATTGCAACCCGGAGACGGTGTCGACCGACCCGGACACGTCGGACCGGCTCTATTTCGAGCCGCTGACCGCCGAGGACGTGCTCGAGATCGTCCGCCGCGAGCAGGAGAAGGGCGATCTTCTGGGCGTGATCGTCCAGCTTGGCGGGCAGACTCCGCTGAAGCTCGCCGAGGAGCTGCAGGCGGCAGGCGTGCCGATCCTAGGCACCTCGCCGGACAGCATAGACCTCGCCGAGGACCGCGAGCGCTTCGCGGCGCTGGTTGCCAGGCTCGGGCTCAAGCAGCCCGCCAACGGCATCGCCCGCAGCCGCGACGAGGCGCTGCGCGTGGCCGAGCGGATCGGCTACCCCGTGCTCTTGCGCCCGTCCTACGTCCTCGGCGGAAGGGGCATGGAGGTCGTCGACGGGCCCGCGCAGCTCGACCATTATATCGCGACCGCGGTCCAGGTGTCGGGCCGCAGCCCGGTGCTGATCGACCGCTATTTGCGCGACGCGATCGAGGTCGACGTCGATGCGATCTGCGACGGTCGCGAGGTCGTCGTCTGCGGCGTTCTCCAGCATATCGAGGAAGCGGGCGTCCATTCGGGCGATAGCGCCTGCTCGATCCCGCCCTATACGCTCGGGCGCGAGGTCGTCGCCGAGATCGAGCGCCAGACGCGCGAGCTGGCGCTGGCGCTCAAAGTGCGCGGGCTGATGAACGTCCAGTTCGCGGTCAAGGACCCCGGCTCGGACGCCGGGGCAGGCGCCGAGGTTTATCTGATCGAGGTCAACCCGCGCGCGAGCCGCACCGTGCCGTTCGTCGCCAAGGCGATCGGGCGGCCGATCGCCAAGATCGCCGCGCGGGTGATGGCCGGGGAGCCGCTCGGCGGCTTCGAGCCGCTGCCGCGCGAGCTCGACTATATTGCGGTCAAGGAATCGGTCTTCCCGTTCGCCCGTTTCCCCGGCACCGACCCGGTGCTTGGACCGGAAATGAAGAGCACCGGCGAAGTCATGGGAATCGATCGCGATTTCGACCTTGCCTTCAGCAAGGCGCTGCTCGGATCGGGCATGGTTCTGCCGCAGTCCGGGACGGCCTTCGTGTCGGTCAAGGATGCCGACAAGGACAATATCGTGCCGGCGGTCGAGAAGATGGTCGAGCTCGGTTTTGCGATCATCGCCACCGGCGGCACCGCGGCCCACCTCAAGGCGAAGGGCCTGCCGGTGGAGACGGTCAACAAGGTCGCGCAAGGTCGTCCGCACATCGTCGACAAGCTGCTCGACGGTGATGTCGACCTCGTGTTCAACACCACCGAGGGCTGGCAGTCGCTGAAGGACAGCCATTCGATCCGGGCGACGGCGCTGGGCAAGAAGGTGCCCTATTTCACCACTGCGCCGGCTAGCCTCGCCGCGGCGCGGGCGATCGAGGCTGTGCGGGGACGCGCGCTTGAAGTCGCGTCGCTCCAGTCCTATTATTCCGGCTCCCCAGGCTAGACGCTTCCACCACAATCAGCTCCATTTCGCGGGCCATGCGCACGCCGGGGCGAGGTTTTGAAACAAGGGATTGATGTAAAATGGCGACTGCGGAAAAGGTGCCGATGCTGGCCGAGGGCCACCGCAAGCTGACCGAGGATCTGAAGCGGCTGAAGAGCGAGCGCCCCGAAATCGTCGAGGCGATCGAACTGGCGCGCGCGCACGGCGACCTTTCGGAAAATGCCGAATATCATGCGGCCAAGGAGCGCCAGGGCCAGATCGAGGCGAGCATCGCCGACCTCGAGGACCAGCTCAGCCGGGCGATGGTGATCGACCCGACGACGCTTGGCGGCGACAAGGTGGTGTTCGGCGCAACCGTCACCTTGCTCGACGAGGACGACAAGAAGGTGAAATACCAGCTCGTCGGCCAGGTCGAAGCCGACGCCAACCAGGGGCGGATCAGCTACAATTCGCCGCTCGGCCGCGCGCTCATCGGCCGCCAGAAGGGCGAGGAGGTCGAGGTGTCGACGCCGTCGGGCGACCGCTATTACGAGATCGCCAAGATCGAGTTCATCTAAACGCGATGGAGCGGATCCCGCGTACCGCGACCCTCGCCATTGCAGCCGTCACTGCTCTGGCCTGGGTGCTGGCAGCGCTTAGCGGCTATTCCAACGAGGCTGCCTACGGGTTCGGCTTCATCCCTGCGCGGTTCAGCGTGCCGCCGGTGCCATGGCTGGCGGCTCCCGCATTCCTGACGCCGCTGACGGCGACGCTGGTCCACTCCGGCATCGTGCACCTCGGCTTCAACCTGCTGGTCTTCATCTGGTGCGGTTCCCAGGTCGAGCGCGTGCTCGGCAAAAGCGGGCTGGTGCTGCTCTACGTGGTCGGCGCATTCGCTGCGGCGGGCGCGCAATATGCGACCGAGCCGCACGGCACGGTGCCGATGATCGGCGCCAGCGGCGCGGTCAGCGCGGTGATCGGCGCCTACGCCTTGAGCTTCGGCCGCGCGCGGCGGCTGACCGGGTCGCTGGTCGTCAACCGCTGGATCAATATCTTCTGGCTGCTCGCCGCCTGGGTCGTGCTGCAGCTGATGATGGGCTATCTCGCCGAGGCGGGGGGCTATCTCCTCGCCATCCCCGCCCACGTCGGCGGATTTGTCGCCGGCCTGCTGCTGCAGCGGCCGCTCCTGCTCTGGCGCTATCGCTCGGCCTGAGGTTCCGCCTGCGGCCGCCGGATTCCGTCCCCCTCCGGCTCGAGCAAGCGGTGCAGGTGGACGATCACATATTTCATCTCGGCATCGTCGACGGTGCGCTGGGCCTTGCCGCGCCAGGCATCTTCGGCCGCAGCATAGCTGTCGTACACGCCGACCAGGTCGATTTCGTCGAGATTGGCGAAGTCGAGGCCGCGCGGGTCCTTGACCCGCCCGCCGAACACGAGGTGGAGCTTGCTCATGGGCGACGCGCTAGCAGCTTTTGAGCGCCCAAGTCAGCCCTGCTTGCGGGCAGCGTCGAGGGCGGCGCTGGCCGACGCCTTGGCCGCGTCGGTGACGCCCTGAAACAGGCTGCGGATGGTTTCCTCGCCCTTGGCGCGGTTGATGCCGAGCTCGTCTAGCTGGCGGCTGCCGGTCTCCCGCGCCGCCTGATAGGCGGCACCCGCTGCGGTCTTCACGCGCCGCGCGGTCGGCCGGACGAGACGCGTTTCGCTCTGCGTGCGCGGCAGCAGGGCGGCGATCAAGGCGCCCGCGGCGATTCCGCCGGCGAGCGCGATCAGCGGAGCCTCGGCGAGCGTGTCGGTCGTGCGTTCGCGGGCGCTTTCATAAGCGTCGATCGCGCGCTGGCGGGGGCTGGTGCTGCGAGCGCCGGTGTCGGCGCGGCCGGTGTCCTGGTTTTCCATATCAAGCCTTCTCCGTATCTTCCTGTTTCTTCGTGGCTTTGCGAGCCTTTTTGTTCTTTCGATTGTCGCTTGCGCCGTCGATCAGCCTGCTCGCGAGGTCCATCAGCGGCTCGCGGGCGAGGAACATGGTGATCGCGGCAACGATGCCGGTCGCGGCCAGCGGACGGGCGCGGACCGCATCCACCGCATTTTCCGTGAGGTCGGCGCCTTTCTCCTTCGCGCCTTGCCAGGCGCCGCGGGCGAGGGTTTTGGGGCTGAGCCGTTCCTGCAGCTCCTGCGCGGTCGCCATCAGCCGCGCGCGCGAACGTTCGGTCTCGATGCGCGCGGCGGCGATTTCCGGAGTGTCCCTCACAGGTCGCGCCTCAGCCGCTGGTAGCCGTACCAGGCCAGCCCGCCGGCGACTCCGGCGAAAATCAGCATTCCGGCGATGCCGGCGAGCAAGGGCCCGAGAAACTTGGCCAAGGCGAGTACGACGCCCAGCGCAAGCGCGGTAACAGCGGCAAGGGCGAGGATGAAGGCGATCCCGAACAGCGCCGCCGGCCAGGCGAGCGCCTTGCCCTTGGCTGCGGCAATCGCTTTCGCCAGGCCAAGCTCGGCACGCGCATAGGCCTTGCCCTCCTCGATCAGCTCGTGGACGAGCTCACCGATCGGGCGCTCGGGCGGGGGCGGTCCGGGGTCGGCCGGCTTCAGCATCGGGTCGGGTCCTTCAGCCGCGATCGTCCTCGTCTTCGTCTTCGTCCTCGTTCCTCGCGGCGGCAAGACCGCTCTTGAGCAGGCGAGCAACGACGAAGCCGACCACGGCGGCGCCGGCGAGCGCGACACCCGGGGAGTTGCGAACGAAATTGCGCGTGTCGTCGATCAGCTCGTCGGGATTCTTCTCGGCGATCGTGTTGGCGACATTCTCGATCGCTCCGGCGGCGCGGCGCGCATAGTCGCCATATTCGGGGCCAAGGCGCTCCTCAATGCCATCGGCGGTGTCGCCGACCATCTTCGAAACGTTGGCGAGCGCTTCGGAAGTGCGTTCGAGGCCCTGGGAGACGAGACCGCGGGCCTTGTCGCCGGCCTGGCTGGCGATCCGCTCGCCGCCGTCGCGGAGACGACCCGCAAGTCCGGTTTCGGCGCTTCCGCTGCTGGTTACCGGGCGCTCGGCGAGACCGGAAGGGGCGGGGATCTCCCGCTCGGTGACGAGCGCCGTGTCTTCGACGATGACGGTGTCCCCGCCGCTCGATGCACCCGCGATCACGGTATCGGTGCCCTCGGGCAGGTCGGAATTGCTTCGGTCTGTTGTCGCTTGCATTGGCCAGTTCCTCCTTTGCCGGATTCAACCGGCCCCGCGACCCTTCGTTCCGGCGGTTCGAGCGCGAATGTTGCACGCCCGGACGCCTGCGATATGAGGCCATCTACGCCCCGATATTGTTACGCCTGCGCAAGAAGGAAAGCCATGACCGCGATTATCGACGTCCACGCCCGGCAGATTCTCGACAGCCGCGGGAATCCGACGGTCGAGGTGGACGTGACGCTCGAGGACGGCAGCATGGGCCGGGCAGCGGTACCGTCGGGAGCCTCGACCGGCGCGCACGAGGCGGTCGAGCTGCGCGATGGCGACAAGAGCCGCTGGGGCGGCAAGGGCGTTTCGAGGGCGGTCGAGGCGGTGAATGGCGCGATCGCGGAAGAAGTGGTCGGCCTCGAGGCCGAAGACCAGGCAGCGATCGACGCCGCGCTACTCGCACTCGACGGCAGCGATAACAAGGGCCGGCTCGGCGCCAACGCCATCCTCGGCGTCAGCCTTGCAACGGCGAAGGCCGCGGCCGACGCGCTCGGCCTGCCGCTCTATCGTTATGTCGGCGGGGTCGAGGCGAATTTGCTGCCGGTGCCGATGATGAACATTCTGAACGGCGGCGCCCATGCCGATAATGCGATCGACTTCCAGGAATTCATGGTGATGCCGGTCGGCGCGCCCGATTTTTCCGAAGCGCTGCGCTGCGGCGCCGAGATTTTCCACGCCCTGAAGAGCGCGCTGCACAAGGCCGGCCTGTCGACCTCGGTCGGGGACGAAGGGGGTTTCGCTCCGGCGATCGGCAGTGCGCGCGAGGCGCTCGACCTGATCGCCAGCGCCGTCGAGGCTTCCGGTTATCGTCTCGGCGATGACGTGCTGCTGGCGCTCGATTGCGCTTCGACCGAATTCTTCGGCGAGGGCGCCTATCGCATGGAGGGGGAGGGGCAGACCCTCTCGCCCGAGCAGATGGCGGACTATCTCGCCGGATTGGCGGCCGATTATCCGATCGCTTCCATCGAGGACGGCATGGCCGAGGACGACATGCGCGGCTGGCGGCTGCTGACCGAGCGGCTCGAGGGCCGCGTCCAGCTGGTCGGCGACGACCTGTTCGTCACCAACGTCAAGCGCCTCGAACAGGGAATCGCCGACGGCATCGCCAACTCGATCCTGGTCAAGGTCAACCAGATCGGGTCGCTGACCGAGACGATCAGCGCGGTGCGGATGGCGCAGAGCGCGGGCTATACTGCGGTCATGTCGCACCGTTCGGGCGAGACCGAGGATTCGACCATCGCCGACCTCGCCGTCGCGCTCAGCTGCGGCCAGATCAAGACGGGAAGCCTGGCGCGCTCCGATCGGACCGCGAAATACAACCAGCTGCTGAGGATCGAGGAGGAGCTGGGCGAAACGGCGCGCTATGCCGGACGCGCCGCGGTGAAGGCCTATCGCCGCGCCTGATCCACAACTTTATCCCAAGCATATCCACCAAAGTATTCTTTTCGCTTGCACGTGTGACTCCTTCGTGATTCTTCTTTGTCCATGCGGGGTGGGAAACGCATCTTCGAGCTCATTCGCCGGTCGGCGATGCCCGCGCTTGCTCTCATCATCGTCGGCACGTTCGCAGGCCATGCGGTCGCCGGGCCGAACGGCATCCTCGCCTGGGGCGGCTATCACCGCGCGCTGCAGGAGCGGCAGGCCGAACTTGCCCGGCTCGAGCGCGAGAAGGCCCAGCTCCAGCACCGCTCGGCCTTGCTCGACCCGCGCAGGGCCGATCCCGACATGGCCGACGAGCTGGTCCGAAAGGACCTCGGCCTGGTCCGCCCCGACGAGGTGATCGTCCCGCTCGACTAGTTGCCGCTCGGCGAACCGCCTCCTATAGGCAGCGGCGCTTCAGACAGAAGAGAGATTGCCGTGGCGAAAACCGCCAAGAAGGCTGCCGCCGCAAAGGGGCAGCAGGAGCCGCAGATCGAGCGCCCCGCCGCGCCGCAGCGCTATCAGGCGTCGAAGCAGGAGCTGCTCGATTTCTACCGCGAGATGCTGCTCATCCGCCGCTTTGAGGAGCGGGCCGGGCAGCTTTACGGGCTCGGGCTGATCGGCGGCTTTTGCCATCTCTACATCGGCCAGGAAGCGGTGGCGGTCGGGCTGCAGTCGGCGATGACCGTCGGCAAGGACAGCGTGATTACCGGCTACCGCGACCACGGCCACATGCTTGCCTACGGAATCGACCCCAAGGTGATCATGGCCGAGCTGACCGGCCGCGCCGCCGGCATTTCCAAGGGCAAGGGCGGCTCGATGCACATGTTCAGCGTCGAGCACGGCTTTTACGGCGGTCACGGCATCGTCGGCGCGCAGGTGCCGCTCGGCACCGGCCTCGCCTTCAAGCACAAATATAGCGAGGACGGCGGGGTGTGCCTTGCCTATCTCGGCGACGGCGCGGTCAACCAGGGGCAGGTGTACGAGGCCTTCAACATGGCCAAGCTGTGGAACCTGCCGGTGATCTACGCGATCGAGAACAACAAATATGCGATGGGCACGAGCATCGAGCGCTCGCACAGCGAGCCTCTGCTCTACCGCCGCGGCGAAAGCTTCCGCATCCCAGGCCTGCAGGTCGATGGCATGGACGTGCTCGCGGTGCGCGGCGCGGCCGAAGTCGCGCTCGAATGGACGCGCGGCGGCAAGGGACCGATCATCCTCGAGTTCAACACCTACCGCTACCGCGGTCACTCGATGTCCGACCCGGCCAAGTACCGCACCCGCGAGGAGGTGCAGGAGATTCGCGAGACCCGCGACCCGATCGTCCACGCCGAGCGCGACCTGCATGCGCTGGGCGTCGAGGAGGACGAGCTCAAAAGCATCGACAAGGAGATCAAGGCGATCGTGGTCGAAGCTGCGAAGTTTGCCGAAGAAGCGCCCGAGCCCGACCCCGCCGAGCTCACCACCGATGTGCTGGTGGAGAGCTACTGATGGGGATCGAGCTCAAGATGCCCGCGCTTTCCCCGACCATGGAGGAGGGGACACTCGCCAAGTGGCTGGTCAAGGAAGGCGACGAGGTCCGATCGGGCGACATCCTCGCCGAGATCGAGACCGACAAGGCGACGATGGAGTTCGAGGCGGTGGACGAGGGCAAGATCGCCAAGATTTTGGTCCCGGAAGGAACGGACGGCGTGAAGGTCGGGCAGCCGATCGCGCTGCTGGCCGGCGACGGGGAAGCGGCGGAGGCCGCGCCGCCGCCTGAGGCCGAGGAGAAAGCCCAAAGCGAAACCCCGTCCGACCAGAAGACCGAGCAGAGCCCGATCGAAACGGGCGGCAAGGAGAATGCCGAGACCGGGACCGCCCAGCTGACCCCGGCGGCGCCGCGCATCGCCGCCGACCCCGAAGTTCCGGAAGGGACGGCGCTGGTCCGGCTGACCGTGCGCGAGGCGCTGCGCGATGCCATGGCCGAGGAAATGCGCCGCGACGAGCGCGTTTTCGTGATGGGCGAGGAGGTCGCCGAATATCAGGGCGCCTACAAGGTCACCCAGAATTTGCTGCATGAATTCGGGCCCAGGCGCGTGGTCGATACGCCGATCACCGAATATGGCTTCGCCGGCCTCGGCGCCGGAGCGGCGATGGGAGGCCTGAGGCCGATCGTCGAGTTCATGACCTTCAATTTCGCGATGCAGGCGATCGACCACATCATCAATTCCGCCGCCAAGACCAATTATATGTCGGGCGGTCAAATGCGCTGCCCGATCGTGTTCCGCGGGCCCAACGGCGCCGCCGCGCGGGTCGCCGCCCAGCACAGCCAGAATTACGCGCCCTGGTATGCGAGCGTGCCGGGGCTGGTCGTAATCGCGCCCTACAGCGCCGCCGACGCCAAGGGCCTGCTCAAGGCCGCGATCCGATCCGAAGATCCGGTGGTCTTCCTCGAGAACGAGCTGCTCTACGGCCAGCAGTTCGACGTGCCCGAGCTCGACGATTACGTGCTGCCGATCGGCAAGGCGCGGATTGTCCGCCCGGGCAAGGACGTGACCATCGTCAGCTACTCGATCGGCGTCGGCGTCGCGCTCGAAGCGGCCGAATTGCTGGCAGGCGAGGGGATCGACGCGGAGGTCATTGACCTGAGGACGCTTCGCCCGCTCGACAAGGCGGCGGTGCTCGAGAGCCTCAAGCGCACCAACCGCATGGTGGTGGTCGAGGAAGGCTGGCCGCAATGCTCGATCGCGTCCGAGATCATCGCCATCGCCATGACCGAAGGGTTCGACGACCTCGACGCGCCGGTGCTCCGGGTGACCGATGCCGACGTGCCGCTGCCTTATGCCGCCAACCTCGAAAAAATGGCGCTGATCAAGGCCGCGGACGTGGTCGAAGCCGTAAAGGCCGTTACCTATCGTTGAGCGGCGGCTCGATCCCGACCGCCATATCGCGCTCGCGGCCCTGCCGGCGAGCATCCGCCCGGCCTTCGCCGCATTGTGGAACCTCGACCTGGCCCTGGCCGACGTCGTCTCAAGCTCGACCGATGCCAGGCTTGGCGCGATCCGCCTCGCCTGGTGGCGCGAACGTCTGGAAGCGCTCGATGCCGGAGACGTGCCGGCCGAACCGCGGCTCGGGGCGGTCGCGCGCGAGCTTCTGCCGCGCGGCATCGCAGGCCGTGAACTCGCCCGGCTCGAGGATGGCTGGCTGCCATTGCTCGAGCCCTTCCCCTGGGATGCGCCGCAGGCCGATGCGCTTCAGCTGCGCGGCCGCCTGCTATTCGGCACCGGCGCGCGCCTTCTTGGCGGAAGCGTGGACCAAGCCGAGCGCGCCGGCGAGCTGTGGTCGCTCGCCGACGCGGCCGCGCATTGCAGCAATGATGGCTCCCGCCGGATGCTGCTCGATCACGCGAAGCACGCGATCTCGACCTTGCCGCAAAAGGTCGATCGTCGGCTACGCCCGCTCACCGTCCTGTCCGCGCTCGCCGCTTGCGACGCGAGTCGGGGCGGCGTCTTTGGCCGCGGCGGCGCGGCGCTCAAACACCGGCTGACCGGACGATTCCCCGTCAGTTGACATAAGTCGCTCCGTTCCGGAGCATTGCACCGTGCCGAATCTCCTGTGTGAAGGAGATTGGCATGCTGCGTTTCCTGGCCGGCGTTGCCGCCTGTTTCCTGCTGATGACGGGCGCTTTCCTGATCTGGCAGTCGCGCGCCGAACGCGCCCCCGCTTTGCCGCCCGCACCCGCGCCGCGCGCGATTGCCGCTTCGGCTGCCGAGGAAGACGCTGTGTTCCGGGCGCCCGAGGCAACGCCGAAGAGCCGCGAGGAGAAGCGCTTTTCCCGCGCCGACAAGAACAAGAACGGCCGCATCGAGATGGAGGAGTTGCTGGCGCCGCGGCGCAAGGCGTTCGCCAAGCTCGACACCAACGGTAATGGAGTCCTCTCTTTCGACGAATGGGCGGTCAAGACGATCAGCAAGTTCAAGGGCGCCGACCGCGACCGCAACGGATGGCTGACCCGCGCCGAATATGCGACCACCGCCCCGCCGCCGCCGAAGAAGAAGAGCTGCAATTGTGCGCCGGTCGCGCGGAAGGCCGCGGTCAAGACACCAGTAGCCAACGATGCGGCGGACGACAGCGACGACTAGGCCGGTTCGCGCACTTCCAGCTTCTTCAGCCAGTCCGCCAGCGCCGCTCGGGCGCGGTCAGTGTAGGCTTTCTTCCGCTCGGCCTTCCTGGAGCGGCCTGAAAGCGGCGGCATCAGGCCGAAGTTGACGTTCATCGGCTGGAAGGTCTCGGCGTCGGCGCCGCCGGTGATGTGGGCGAGGAGAGCGCCGAGCGCCGTTGCGGACGGCGGGGCCGGGACGGTTTCACCGCGGAGTTCGGCGGCGGCAAAGCGCGCAGCGAGGATCCCGACCGCCGCGCTTTCGACATAGCCTTCGCAGCCGGTGATCTGGCCCGCGAAGCGGATGTTGGCTTTCGACTTGAGGCGCAGCTCGCGGTCGAGCAGGCGCGGCGAATTGATGAAGCTGTTGCGGTGGATCCCGCCGAGCCGCGCGAACTCGGCATTTTCGAGGCCGGGAATGGTGCGAAAGATGCGGACCTGCTCGCCATGCTTGAGCTTGGTCTGGAAGCCGACCATGTTCCACAAGGTGCCGAGCGCATTGTCCTGGCGCAGCTGGACGACCGCATAGGGCCAGCGGCCGGTGCGCGGATTGTCGAGGCCGACCGGCTTCATCGGCCCGTGCCGGAGCGTTTCCGGACCACGCTCGGCCATCACCTCGATCGGCATGCAGCCCTCGAAATAGGGCGTGTCCTTTTCCCAATCCTTGAACGGCATTTTCTCGCCGTCAATCAGCGCCTGGACGAAGACTTCGTACTGCGGCTTGTCGAGCGGGCAGTTGATATAGTCCTTGCCGCCCTTGTCCCACCTAGCCGCCATCCAGCAGACGTCCATGTCGATGCTGTCGCCGTGGATGATGGGGGCGATGGCGTCGAAAAAGGCGAGCGCGCCTTCGCCTGTCTCTCCAGCGATCGCTTCGGCGAGCTTCGATCCGGTCAGTGGCCCGGTGGCGATGATCGTCGGATGATCGGGAAGCGTGTCGATCCGCTCGCGGACGACGGTGATGTTGGCGTGGGATTCGACCACGCGCGTGACCTCGGCCGCGAAACCTTCGCGGTCGACCGCGAGCGCGGAGCCAGCCGGAACACGGTGTTTGTCGGCCGCGCGCATCACCAGCGATCCGAGCGCGCGCATTTCCTGGTGGAGCAGGCCGACGGCGTTATGCTCGGCGTCGTCGGACCGGAAGCTGTTCGAGCAGACCATCTCGGCGAGCCGGTCGGTCTCGTGCGCAGGCGTCATGTCGCCACCACCGCGCATTTCGCTGAGGCGCACCCGCACGCCCGCTTCCGCAAGCTGCCACGCGGCCTCCGACCCGGCCAGGCCGCCGCCGATGATGTGGACGTCGAAGGGCATGGCCCCGCCAATATGCGGCAACAACGCTTCAGGCCAGACGCATCCGACAAGCTAATGCGCAGACCGCGCCCGTCGCAGTGAAGGCAAAAACCCACTCAGGCCCGAACTCCAAGTGCGCAGCTACGACCCAGGCCAAAACACCACCAGCGAGACCCCATACCAAGGGGAAACGCAGGAGGGGGAACCACCTCCCCACCCAAATCATGACGAAGCTGCCGATGGCGTTGGCCACTAAAGCCGGTCCGAAGCCGACGGCGGCAGTAAGAGGAACAAGCATGACAATTGCCACTAGCTCTTCAAGACCGACGACGATCGGAGAGGTGAACGTCGCGCTCCACCCGGCAATGATGAAAAACAGCAACACCCCGGGACCGGCAATCAAACTCGGCAGCAGGATGCGTGGGGTAGGCGCGTCAGCCATTTCGAATTCCTTGAGGTTGAGTAGCGGAGGCGCTTGGCGCGCCTCCGCTTTACTCGTCATGCAAGCTTCGCTTCGATCCCCAGCCATTCATTCACCTTGCGGCCGAAGTGGGCGATGGCGGACATGTTGAAAAAGTGCATGCCGCCGAGCACGAGCACTGCGAGACCGACCTTGCTGCTGAGGAAGCGAATGGCTTCCGGCCAAGTGGTCGGCTCCGCTCCGAGACTGAGGGTCAGCGTGATGAAACCGATGTTGACGAGATAGAAGCCGACGACAAGCAGGTGGTTGGTTGAATCCGCGAGCTCCGCATTGTGCCCGAAGCACTGGACAAGGAAGACCTTGCCATTGCGCGACAAGGTTCGGGCAACCCAGATTGTGATCCCGATCGAGATGAGGAGATAGAGAAGATAGGCAGTTTCCACCATGACGCATTCCTTTCTTTCGAATATTTCTGTAAAACCAGAAATCAGTGGGCGTGACGAATTTGCAGTGCCGTGGCGTTACTCCTTGGATTTGCCGGAAGGGATCAGCCGGGCGACCTTGGCGCCGAGCTTCATCAGAGTGATCAGCGTAGCTTTAGGCAAGGCGCGGACCTGATCGTACCAATTGCCAAGCGTCGAGATGAACTCGTGCATCCGCGTGATTCGCTCGCGGACCTGAGCCGGCGCATCGGTATCGTCTTTGAGCCGCGCAGCCAGCTCGGCGAGAAGTGTCACGGTCGGATCGATTTCACGCCGTTTGCGCTCCGCCGTGATACGCATCAGCATATCCCAGAGATCGGTCTCCGCGACGAAATGGTCGCGACGATCGCCCTCGACGTGCACGCGGCGGACGATTCCATAGCCCTGAAGCTCACGAACGCCGGTGGAGACGTTTGAACGGGCGAGGCCGAGCTGGTCGACAATGTCCTCGGCGTGCAAGGGCCGATCGGACAAATAGAGCAGAGCGTGGATTTGGGCGACCGAACGGTTGACGCCCCATTGAGTGCCCATTTCGCCCCAATGCAGGATGAAAGTCTTGGCAGCGGGGTAATCGATCAGTCTCATCATTTATTTCTGTAATTTCAGAAATTGCTGGAGTCAAGGTCGGTAAGGTTCACCGATGGCTCGACTTGGCGCTGGAGCAGATGCAAGGGGGCCGGGATGCGCATCTTCACCATCGGTTACGAGGGGACGACGGTCGGCGAGTTCGTCGCGGCGCTGCAGCGCGACGGGGTCGAGCGTGTGATCGACGTGCGCGCGCTGCCGCTGTCGCGGCGGCCGGGCTTTTCGAAGACGCCGCTGCGCAGCGCGCTCGCCGATGCCGGGATCGACTATGTGCATCTGAAAGCGCTCGGCACTCCGGCCGACGGGCGCGCCGCGGCGCGGGCTGGGCGCCACGCCGACCTCGAGCGCATCTATTCGGGCCAGCTCGAGCTGCCCGAGGCGATCGCCCAATCCGCGCAGATGCTGGCGCTGGCCGAGGAAAAGCCGTCGGCGCTGCTGTGCATGGAGCGCGAGCCGGCGCATTGTCACCGGACGCTGCTGCTCGACGCGGTGGCCCCTGACGCGCACGTCGTTCACCTCTACGCCTGAGGCGGCTGCGCCGGCCCAGGCTCGAGGATTATCCGGGGTAGAGTATGCGCCCACCTTGTTCGACTGCGCCCGGGGTGATGCTCGCCTCGCTCATTCGGCCACCGCCCATCAAATGAATGACATGGCGGCGGCGCAGCATCAGATAATCGGCGATGATGCGCCGGTGGCATCGCCACCACACCGCTTCGGAGCACATGATCGCCGTCCGTTGCTCGGCGGCCGTTGCGAGCAACTCCTCGAGCCCGGCCTCGAATGCATCGGAGAGGGCGTGATCGGCGTAATTGTGGAAGCTCTGGTTGCGCCACAAAGCGTTGAGCTCAGGCGGTACGTCGCGTGACTTGCCGCGGAGACCGCCGAGCGAAGCGATGCGCCGGTAGCCGATCTGCCACGGCTCGAGGTTCCGGCCGAGCACGTCTTCGTTATACTGCGGGTTGGTGCGCGATCGCGGGACGGTCCGCACGTCCACCACAAGGTTCACCTGTGCCGGCCGCAGACTGTCGACGAACTTTTCGATGGAGCGCGTCGAGTGACCGATCGTGAAGACGGGGTAGGGCACTGGCCGCGGCCAGGCCCGCCTACGTCGTTGGAAGCGCTTCTGGCGCGGTCACGCTGTCGAGCAGCGCTTCGATGTCGGGCACTGGCCGGCCGCTCATTTCCTTGTTGATCGAACAGACGATGCGCCGCTCGACCTCCTTGTGGAGTTGCTTGCGCAGGGTGCCGAGCGCCTTGGGCGGGGCGATGATCGCGAGCGCGTCGAAATCGTTGCGCAGAACGCGCTTCTTGAGCTCGTCCGCCGCCTCCTTGAGCCATGCGTCCTCTTCCTGCTGGTGGAAGTCGGTTTCCTGCATCGTGTCGTGGCCGATCCCGGCGCGCGGCGACTGCGCTCCTGCGGCGTCGGTCTTGAGCTCGCGGTCTCTCGCGTCTTCCCGCTCTTCATGCGCCTCGGTCCTGAGGTCGATCTGGTTTTCGTCGCCATGGTTGCGGAAGAACAGCATTTTGCGGCCGTCGGCGACCAGGATCAGCGCATTGTGGGGAAGGGGCATAGACGTTTCCTCCTGAACAGGTTTCATCGAGGAGAACGCGGACCGGTGCGAGGGGGTTGCCGCCGCTCGTCGCAGCGATAACCCGCCTCGGACGGCTATTCCTGCTCCGGATCGGCCGGCTTGTCGAGTTCGCTTTGGCCGACCACCGCGCCGTCCTCCGGTGCCAGTTCATCGCCGCCTTCGACCTCGATCTCCTCCTCGTCGGATTCGTCGATCTTGGCGACGCTGACGACATGCTCGTTCTCCGCGACCCGGAAGATCGTCACGCCCATCGTGTTGCGCCCGGCAATGCGGATGTCGCCGACCGTGGTGCGGATCATCTTGCCCTGGTCGGTGACCAGCATCAGCTGCTCGCCCTGGCGCGCTGGGAAGCTGGCGACGACGCAGCCGTTGCGGGGGCTGGTGTCGATATTGGTGATGCCCTGGCCGCCGCGGTTGGTGCGGCGGTATTCGTAAGCCGAGGAGCGCTTGCCGTAACCGTTCTCGGTGATGGTGAGGATGAACTGCTCCTTGTCGGCAAGCTCGGCCATGCGCTCGGCGGAAAGCGACGGCTCGCCTTCTTTCTCGCCCTTCCACGGGGCGAAGCGGAGATAGGCTTCGCGCTCCTCCTGGGTCGTGCCGACGCGGTGCAGGATCGACATGGAAATGACCTGGTCGCCCGGCGCGAGACGGATTCCGCGAACGCCGGTCGAGGTGCGCGACTGGAACTCGCGAACGTCGGTGGCCATGAAGCGGATCGCCTTGCCGTGGCGGGTCGCCAGCAGCACGTCGTCATTCTCGCTCAGAAGCTCGACGCCGATCAGGCGATCGGTCGGATCGGCCTGTTCGTCGCTGTCGTCGCCATTCTCGCTTTCGTCCGGCGCTCCTGCACCGAAGCGCATCGCGATCTTGCCGTTGGAGGGGATGTTGGTGAAGGCGGCCATGCTGTTGCGTCGCACGGTTCCGTGGGCGGTGGCGAACATGATGTGCAGCCCGCCCCATTCGTTTTCGTCCTCGGGCAGCGGGAGGACCGTCGAGATGGTCTCCCCCTCGGCGAGCGGCAGCAGATTGACCATCGGCCGGCCCTTGGTGTTGGGCCCGCCTTCGGGCAGGCGCCACACCTTCATCCGGTAGACCCGGCCGAGGTTGGAGAAGAACAGAACCGGATTGTGGGTCGAGGTGACGAACAGCTCGGTGACCGCATCCTCGTCCTTGGTCGCCATCCCGGCACGCCCTTTGCCGCCGCGTTTCTGCTCGCGGAACACCGACAAGGGCGTGCGCTTGATGTAGCCGGCCATGGTCACCGTCACGACCATGTCCTCGCGCTCGATCAGGTCCTCGTCCTCGATCCCGTCGGCGGCGGCCGCGAGCTCGGTCACCCGCGGAGTCGCGAACTCGGCTTCGACCTCGTCGAACTCCTCGCGCATCACCTCGTAGAGGCGAGCCCGGTTGGCGAGGATCTCGAGCAGCTCGCCGATGCTTCTCGCCAGGTCCTCGAGCTCGCCGCCGATCTCATCGCGGCCGAGCGCGGTGAGGCGGTGGAGACGAAGCTCGAGGATCGCCTTCACCTGCGCTTCGGAGAGCTTGTAGACCTCGCCCGCTTTCTGGGGTTCGACCGCTTCGACCAGCTGGATGTAGGGGCGGATCTGGTCGCCGGGCCATTCGCGGGCGAGCAATTTCTCGCGCGCTTCGGCGGGGCTCGCCGAGCCGCGGATCAGCTTCACCACCTCGTCGAGATTGGTGACCGCAACGACCAGCCCGAGCAGGATGTGGGCGCGTTCACGCGCCTTCAGCAGCTCGAACTTCGAGCGCCGGGTGATCACTTCCTCGCGGAACTTGACGAAGCTTTCGATGATGTCGCGAAGCGTCAGCGTTTCCGGGCGGCCGCCGCGGATCGCGAGCATGTTGGCGGGGAAGGAGGATTGCGCTGGGGTGTGGCGCCAGAGCTGGTTCAGAACCACTTCGGGCGTCGCATCGCGCTTCAGGTCGATGACGATCCGCACGCCTTCGCGGTTGGACTCGTCGCGGATGTCGGAGACGCCCTCGATCCTTTTGTCTTTTGCGGCTTCGGCGATCTTCTCGACGAGGCCGTTCTTGCCGACCTGGTAGGGAATTGCCGTGAGCACGATCGAGCGGCGGTCGCCGCGCCCTTCCTCGACGTGATGGCGGGAGCGAAGCAGGATCGAGCCGCGGCCGGTGGTATAGGCGCTGCGGATCCCCGATTGGCCGAGAATGAAGCCGCCGGTCGGGAAGTCCGGGCCCTTCACATGCTCCATCAAGCCTTCGGACGTAATTGCCGGGTCGTCGATATAGGCGCGGCAGGCGGCGAGCACTTCGCCGAGATTGTGCGGGGGGATGTTGGTCGCCATGCCGACCGCAATTCCGCCGGCTCCGTTGACGAGAAGATTGGGGAAGCGCGCCGGAAGCACCTGCGGCTCGCGCTCGGACGCGTCATAATTGGGCTGGAAGTCGACCGTGTCGCGGTCGATGTCGCCGAGCAGGAAGCCGGCGACCTTGGCCAGCCGCGCCTCGGTGTAGCGCATCGCCGCCGGCGGGTCCGGGTCCATCGAGCCGAAATTGCCCTGGCCGTCGATCAGCGGGACTCGCATCGACCAGGGCTGGGTCATGCGCGCGAGCGCGTCGTAGATCGCGCTGTCGCCGTGGGGGTGATATTTACCCATCACGTCGCCGACGATGCGGCTCGACTTGCGGTAGGGCCTGCCGGCGACATAGCCGGCTTCCTGGCAGGCGTAGAGGATGCGGCGGTGGACAGGTTTGAGCCCGTCGCGAACGTCCGGCAGCGCGCGGCTGACGATCACGCTCATCGCATAGTCGAGGTAGGAGGTCTTCATCTCCTCCACGATCGAGATCGGGGCAATGTCGTGATCGCCGGAGGAGGGCGGGCCCGGAGGGGTATTGAGGTCGTCGGAAGGAGGCTGAGTGGCCAAGGAACGGTCCTGTCGCTACGGTGTACGGGAAGGGGCGGCGAATGCCGCCTGGCCCCCCGCAGACCGTCCTAGAGCATTGCGCGATCGAGTGCCACCCCGCGCGCACGCGCGCGCGAGAGACATTCCTGCGTGCGACGCGGGAACGGGCAGTGGTTCAAACACCGTTCACAGCTGCCGGGCGAAGATGCTTGGAAGCGCACCGATCAGCGTTTAAGCGTCCCCCTTCCTTTTTAGGCGCCCGGCGGTCCCCAGCCGGGGAGGAGAGTTGTGAAGATGAGGTTCATCGTCCCGGCCGCGGCCATGCTTGCCGCAGCAGCGATCGTCAGTCCCGTTCATGCGCAGGGCGGTAACGCTCAGCAGCAAGCTACCCCGAAACTGTCTCTCTCGAAGCAGGCTACCCCGGCGCTCGCCGAGCTTCAGGCGGCGGTGAACGCCAATGACGTGGCCAATATTCCGGCCAAGATCGCGGCGGCCAAGGCGGCCGTTCAGAACAAGGACGACAGGGCGCTGCTCGGTCAGCTGCAACTTAAGGCCGCGCTCGCGAGCAATGACCTCGCGGCGCTTGCCGATGCGATCGAAACCCTCGCCTCGTCGCAATTCCTCGATGCGGCCAAGACGAGCGGGCTGTACCGCGACCTCGGGGTCAGGCAGTTCAATGCCAAACAAAATGCCGCGGCCTTGGCCAGCTTCCAGAAGGCCGCCGCGCTGACGCCGAACGATCCGGAAACGCTCGAGCTGCTTGGCCAGGGTCAGCTCGCCGCCGGGCAGTCGGCGCAGGGCGTCGCGACGCTCCAGCGCGCCATTGCGGCGCGAGCGGCGACTGGCCAGAAGCCGCCCGAAGACATTTACCGCAAGGCCGTCCAGGCCGCGTTCGATGCGCAGCTGCCGACCGCGAGCGAAGTCGCGCGGCAGTGGCTGATCGCTTATCCAAGCCCTTCCGCGTGGCGTAACACGCTGGCCATCTACGCGAAGCTCAATCCCAATGACACGGCGGCGACCTTGCCGGTGCTGCGCCTGATGCACGCGACCGGCGCCATGACCAGCGCGACCGAATATGGCGCCTACATCAACCTGCTGCTCCAGCAGTCGAATTTCAACGAGGCCCAGGCCGTGCTCGACCAGGGCATCGCCGCCAAGGTGATTGACACTTCGAACGGCGCCCATGGTGCACTGATCACCAGCGTTCGCAGCAAGCCCAAAGCGACCGCCGCCGACCTGGCAGCCGCCGCCAAGACCGCCCAAAGCGGTGCGGCACTGCTGCGCATCGGCGACCGCTATTACGGGCTGGGCGACTATGCGAAGGCCGTCGAAATGTACCGCGCGGCCCAGGCGCGCGGCGTCGACGCTTCGACGGTCAACTTGTATATCGGCATGGCTCTTGCGCGAGCGGGCGACAAGGCCGGCGCGACGGCGGCTTTCAACAGCGTCAGCGGAGGGCTTGCCGGAGTTGCGAAATTCTGGCTGCTCCACCTGCAGCAGGCCTGATCGAGCCGATTATAGAGGCGTTTTGGCGCGCTGAACGTTCGCCAATTGCTGCCCATACCGTACCGTTCCGGGACGGTTAAACGGTCGTCTCTTAGCGAATCTTCAATGCACGCCTAAACCCGGCCGTCAGTGTGCGCGGAAGGGTTTAAGTAGAGGTGCGTTTCGACGATCGCCTGGTGACCGTCCTCAACCAGCCCGCAGCGGACCGCCATGATGCGGCGGTCCGCTGGCGGCAGCTGGTCGACCTCGTCGCACGCGCCGGGCCCCACAGCGACAGCATGGCGGTCGACCAGGCGCTCGAGGCGATTCGGCGCGACGGGCCGCAGGTCGAGGAATCGCTGCGCGCCGCCGCCGCCCGGGCGGTTGCCGCGCTCCCACTGCCGCTGGGATTACTGCAATATTTCGCAAGCGACCGGCTCACCGTGTCCGCCCCCGTGATCGCCGCGGCGACGCTCGACCGAGGGCAATGGTCGGTCCTGTGGGAAGCCGCTGACGAGGAAACGCGCCGCTTCATCGAGACTCTGCACCCCGAAGCGCCGCCGGCGCCGCCGCTCGAGCTGACCGAGACTCTGGGCGAGGCGTCGGAAAAGACCGCCGAGGATGTTCGCGCTCTCGTCCGTTCCCCTGCCGTCCCCTCGCTTCACGCCGTGGTCGAGCGGATCGAGCGGCGGCGGCGCGGGAGGGGGGCCGAGGCCTCGCCCGCGCACTTGAGCCCGCCGCCAGGTTCGCCCGCGCTGTTCCGCTGGGAATGCGGAGCGGGCGGCGAGATCGCCTGGGTCGAAGGAGCGCCCCGCGGCGCTCTGATCGGGCGCTCGATCGCACGCGCGACGGATCCCGAGGGCGACCGGATCGACGAACGCGTCGTGCGCGCCTTCGCGATGCGATCACCCTTCCGCGAGGGCGTGATCACCTTCTCCGGCGAGGGACCGGTTGCGGGAGAATGGAAGATCAGCGGAGTCCCCGCATTCGAGCCCGTCGATGGCCGCTTCGCCGGCTATCGGGGCATTGCGCTGCGCGAGAGCCCCCCGGTGCCGGCTGCAACGCCTGCCGCCGAGCTGCTCGGCGACCCCGACTCCCTTCGCGAGCTGGTTCACGAGATCAAGACTCCGCTCAATGCCATCATCGGCTTCGCCGAGATCATCGAGGGCCAGTATCTCGGTCCCGCGGACCGGCGTTACCGCGAGCGGGCGCAGGAGATCGTCGCGCAGGCGCGGCTGTTGCTGGAGGCGATCGATGATCTGGACTTTGCCGCCAAGCATCGTTCTTCGGGGAATGAGGCGCCGCTCACCGATTTGGGCGAGCTGGTCGAATCATTGGCGCCCGAGATCCGCGAAGGCGCAGACGCGCGGGGCGTGTCGATTGAGGGCGCACGGCCGCTGCGGCGGATCGTCGCCCGAATCGAGGCCGAACTCGCGCGAAGGCTGGTGTCGCGCATGGCCGCCGCGCTGATCGACTGCGCAGCTGCCGGTGAGCGACTGCGCATCGACGTCGGCGAAGGCGGACGCGAGTGCCGGGTTGCAATCAGCTGCCCCGCAGCGCTTCGCCATCTGGACGAGGGGCAAATGTTCGGGACCGAAGACGCGGTCGAGGGGCGTTTCCGCCTGCGCCTGGTCCGCGGTCTCGCCCGCATCGCGGGCGCGACTTTGGTTGGCGAGTCGGGCGCGGTTGCACTGCTCTTTCCCTCGAGCTGACTTGGCGCGGCGGCCTTGCTCGCCTATTTCGCGATGGGCCGGGGAGGGCCTGTAGCTCAACGGTAGAGCCGGCCGCTCATAACGGCTAGGTTGCAGGTTCGAATCCTGCCGGGCCCACCAGCCTTCGCTCCGCTTGATGCGGAGCTACGGCTGGCAAGCCAGCTTTTGGCATGTATAGGCCGATCGAAGCCTAGGCGGGTTCACCCGCCGAAGTCGCGAAGCGGCGAAGGCGGGGAGTAGCGCAGCCTGGTAGCGCATCTGCTTTGGGAGCAGAGGGTCGCAGGTTCGAATCCTGTCTCCCCGACCACTTCGCCTTAGGGGCGCTGATTAGCGATTTTCCACCGCGTTGCCGGCCTGATCCCTGTCGCCGACCCGATTATCGATCTTTTCGCCCGTCCGCTCGACGTCGTTGCCGATGTCGGCGGCGATGTTCTCAGCGGTGTTGGCGACATCGGCAGCGACATTTTCGGCGATGTCGCCGTTGTAGGTGACGCTGACCGAGTCATTGGCTTCGTCCTTGTTCACCTGGCAGCCGGCGAGCAGGGCCGCGAACGGCAGTGCGATGAAAATGCGCATTTCGTCCTCCCTTTCGAACAGACTTAACGCCGCTTGGGGCGTTTCGGCTCCGTCTCGATCCCGCCGCTGAAAAGCGCCAGCATCGCGGTCCAGGCGGCGACGTTCTGGCGCAGGCTTTCCCGGTCGATCTTGTCGAGCGTGTCGTCGGGGGTGTGGTGGAGATCGAAATAATCGGTCCCGTCCTGGCGCAGAGTCACGCCCGGATGTCCCGCAGCGATCATCGCGCCGATGTCCGGGCCGCCGGCGAGGTCGGTCGAGCCGGGAACGATTCCGAGCGGTTTCAGAACCTCCTGGAGCGCCTTCGCCTCTGCCGCGCGTTCGGGACCGAGCTTGCTGTCGACCTTCCACACGCGGCCGGCGCCGAAATCGCTTTCGGCGAGCGCGTAATGCGGCGTGCCGACATGGCGCCGGCGATAGTCCTCGCCGCCGAGCAGCCCGATCTCTTCGGCGCCGAACCAGACGATGCGGATCGGCCGCAGCGGGCGGCCCGCTCCCATGATCCGCTTGGCCGCGGCGGTGACGATCCCGCAGCCGGCGGCGTCGTCGATCGCTCCGGTGCCGAGGTCCCAGCTGTCGAGATGGCAGGAGACCAGCACTGGCGCCGCATTCGGGTCGCGGCCAGGCACTTCGGCGATGACGTTGCCGGATTCGCCGGTCCCCATCTGGCGCGGGGTCAGGACGAGGCGCAGGCGCACCGGCTGCCCGCGGGCGATCACCCGTTGCAGCTGTTCGGCGTCGGGGATCGACAAAGCAGCGGCCGGGATCGGCGCCGCGCCGTCGGCGAAGCGCTGGACGCCGGTGTGGGGGTTACGATGATAATCCGTGCCGATCGAGCGGATGACGATCGCGGCCGCGCCGCGCTTGCTGGCGAGCGTCGGACCCTGGCTTCGGGCGAGGCCGAAGGCGCCGTAGCTCGACCCGTCCATGGTCTTGGTCATGGCATGGCTGACGAAGACGATCTTGCCCCGCACGGCGTCCGCCGGCGCCGCCGCGAAGGCTTCGTAGCTGTCGTAGCCGATGACCTCGGCCTCGATACCCTGCGGTGGAGTGGCGCCGCTATTGCCGAGCGCGGTGACGACCAGCTGCTGCGGGAAGGGCGCGGTGATCCACGCTTTTTCTTCACCGCGCACCCATACGGGCACTTCGAACGTCTCGATCCGGGCGTTCGAGAAGCCCAGCGCCGTCAGCTTGGCCACCGCCCAGGCGCGCGCTCGCGCCTCCGCTTCGGTTCCGGCGAGCCGCGGGCCGATCTCGGTCGTCAATCCCTCGGTGATGTCCCAGGCGAGATCGTCCTTGAGCGCTGCATCGCGCAGCGCCGCGACCTGCGGGTGGATCAAGTCAGAGGATGGAGCCGACGGCTGGGCGAGGAGCGGGGATGTGGCGGCGATGAGCAGGCAGGTCAGGAGTGCGCGATTCATGGGGTTGCGACTAAGCAGCGCGAACGGTCGAGTCACGCGCGCGCATCGATGAAATTTGCGCTCTCGTCGATCAGTTTCGCGCAAGACCGTCAAATCAGCCGCATTTGCGCGCCCTCGGGCGGACGGAAAAGATCGGTGCGCAGCGGGAATTTGGCCTGGGCCAGCCCGTATTTCTTCGCGGCGATCTCAAAGCGCGTGCGGAGCAGGTCGGCCCAGGGTCCCTGGCCGCGCATCCGGCTGAAGAAGTCGGGATCGTTGTCGCGCCCGCCGCGAAGCGACCGGATCGTCGCCATGACCTTGGCGGCGCGGTCGGGGAAATGCTCGTCGAGCCAGGCACGGAACAAGGGTGCGACTTCGTGCGGCAGGCGCACCGGCAGGTAGAAGCCGCCGGGCGCGCCGGCCTCGACCGCCGCCTCGACGATATGCTCGAGCTCATGGTCGGTGATCTGCGGCACCACCGGGGCGATCGCGACGAAGCAGGGCACGCCCGCATCGTTCAGCGCCTTGACAGCGGCGAGGCGCTTGCGCGGCTGCGCCGCTCGCGGCTCGAGCGTGCGGGCAATCGCGGGGTCGAGCGAGGTCACCGAGATTGCGACCGAGGCGATGCGCAATTCCGCCGCGGGAACGAGGAGGTCGAGGTCGCGCAGGACCCGATCCGACTTGGTCGTGATGGTGAACGGATGGCGGGTCTCGAGCAGCAGCTCGATCACCGACCGGGTGATGCGCCAGCGCTGCTCGATCGGCTGATAGGGGTCGGTGTTGGTACCCATTGCGATCGGCCGGCATTCGTACCCTGGACGCGACAGCGCCGCGTTGAGAAGCTGTGCTGCGTCCGGCTTCACGAACAGGCGGGATTCAAAATCCACCCCCGGCGACAGATCGTGGAATGCATGGGTCGGGCGCGCAAAGCAGTAGATGCAGCCATGCTCGCAGCCGCGATAGGGATTGATCGAGCGGTCGAAGTAGACGTCCGGCGAGTCATTGCCGGTGATGACGCTGCGCGCGTCCTCCCAGATGACCTGGGTGGCCGGTGGCCCCGGCTCCTGCGGCTGCGGCTCCCAGCCGTCCTCGAACGGCTCCCGCGCATCGCTTGCGAAGCGGTGCGCCATGCGGCTGCTGCTGCCGCGGCCTTTGATTGGCGGTTCGATACTGTTCATTAATACAGTATGCGGCAGCCACCCCGCCTAGGCAAGCCGCTTAACACCAAAGCTGACCAGCAATTTGCCTAAGGCCGCGCAGGATTTTCCGTAGCGGGCGCTTTGCAACAGATGGTTTCATTGCGCCATCGCCTTCGCCGCCCGCGGGGCGCGAGACGCACACGGAGTACGGCACCATGGAAACTGCCAAGACGGACGCCCCCAAGCCCAGGATCCTGGTGGTGGACGACACCCCGGACAACCTGTATCTGATGAGCGCGCTGCTGGAGGACCAGTACGAGGTCGCCACCGCCGAAAGCGGGCAGCAGGCGCTGGAGATCGCGGCATCCAGCGAGCCGCCCGAGCTGATCCTGCTGGACATCATGATGCCGGAGATGGACGGCTACGAGGTGCTGCGCCGGCTGCGCCAGAACATCGGCACCGCCAGCATCCCGGTGATCTTCCTCACCGCCCTCACCAGCATCGAGGAGGAGCAGTTCGGGCTGGACCTGGGCGCGGTGGACTACATCAC